>NZ_JBEIAB010000010.1:0-153519 GCF_040240345.1 Brenneria sp. g21c3
ACCACTACCTGACGCTGGACGGGGAAAGCGGCGAGGATTCGTCAGGCGAGACGGCGGAAGGGGGCAATTTCTACGCGCGGCTGCGGCATGAACGGCTGCTGAACCAGCAACACCAGCTGCGCGGGGAAAGGGCTGTTCATCAGCGCGGACGAACAGGCAGGCGCGCAGGGCGAGGCGCTGGATATGACGGCGGCGATAGCGCAGCTGGAGCAGGCGCTGTCGCTGGCGAGGACGTTGCAGTCGGGTGCGGGGATAGCGAAGGCGGAAGAAGGGGATAGCGACAGCCAGTCGGCGCTGGTGCAAAGTCTGAGTGGACTGGCGCAGGCGGGGGTGTTGTTGCACGGTCCGGAAGGGATAGGGGTGGTGAGTCCGAAGCAGGTGCATATTTCGTCGGGGGAGGAGAGCGTGTCGCTGGTGTCGAGAAAGGATGTGGACATCAGTACGGGGAAGGCGCTGACGGCGTCGTCGGGGGAGAAGGTGAGTCTGTATGCGGCGAAGTCGGGGATGAAGCTGTTTGCGGGCGGGGGAAAGGTGTCGGTGCAGGCGCAGAGCGATGAGCTGGAGCTGACGGGACAGCGTGATGTGAGCGTGAGCAGCGTGGCGGGTAAGGTGCTTATCACGGCGGGAGAAGAGCTGACGCTGAGCTGCGGCGGGGGATATATCCGGCTGAAGGGCGGGAAAATCGAGCTGGGCTGTCCGGGCAATATCCTGCTGAAGTCGGCCAATGTGCAGAAGATGAGCGCGGCCAGCCTGAATGTGCCTTTGCCTAAAATTCCTTCAGTATATAGTGGTGTTTTTACGGCGGTGTCGGATGATGGTTTTCCTTTAGCTCAGAGAAATTATATTCTGACGTTGCCGAATGGTCAGACTATGCTGGGCGTTACTGATTCAGATGGCCATACTGTACCAGTATATTCAAATGAAGTAGGAGAAACCTTTACTGTTGAAATGCTAAACGATGATTTCTGGTATGACAGTGAAGATATTGTCGAAAGAGTCCATTACACGAATATTAAGGACGCAATATCCCATGAAGCGGATTGTGGCTGCGATGGATGTCAAGAGGTTGAATATGAATAATTTTATAGGAAGATGGGCATTATTTTCGCTACTGTTCTTGTTCTCTTTTTGTTCCCAAGCCGGTGATATATGGCACCATAAAAATGTGCAAATGCAATGCAATAATGCGCTTTTAAGCATTTCGGCTGATTGTATGGCGGACCCTGAAGATCATGCTGCGAATATTTGTAAGGGTATTAATTTGAAGATTACGCTAAACTCTGATAGCAAAGAGTTTAAATTACCGTATATGTCGAAAAAACAAAAAATTATATTAGAAAAACAAGGGGATGCTTTCAATGATGTTGTTGATGAAACAAACTGGGTTCCTCAAAAAATTTATTGTATAGATGATGAATATATATTGATAGGGTATTGGAATGGTATGAACAATGCTGAAAATATTTTAGGTTCATTAAGTTTACCCTCTGAGTCGCCGATTTTTGATTTTAATGGAGATTTTGTTATTGGCGATAAAGCGTCTTTTTTGCGGGGTAAAGCTATTAGAGAAGAAGCTCCGTTTGTCTATATTGATTTCGTTAACCATAAAGATTAATTAGGGTGTGCGTATGAGTGATTTATATAGCAGGTTGTATGCCAGCAAAGGTAAGGAGTATTATAAAGACGCTATTATAAGTAGTTCTCGACTTAAAATTTACCCTGATGTGAATTTAAATAAAAAAATTAAGGGTAATAGTAGAATTAGTGGTGATATTGATAAGCAAAGTCAACAAAAAATAATAGATATGTTGATAACAATAGGCGTGAGATATGGTTTAAATTATAGAGAAATTGCTTATGTTTTATTGTGTACACATATTGAATCTGGATTCAACCCTGATGCTGCGGCCGGAAGTACGACTGCGGCTGGCTTGGCGCAGGCAACTATTGACTTTGTTGATTATACTTACCGTAATTCTTCAAAATGGCTAGGGTTCGTTCTTGATATTAAAGGAGAACGAATATTTGATGCGGAGCTTGGGTGCTATACAGTTATATTTTCATTTCTTAGAGCTCGAGACTTAGTTGCAGATCATTATTCTTCAAGCGACGATGAATACTGGAAGTGGTTGTATTATCTGCATCATGATGGCATGTCTAGCTTAAGAAAATTCCATAGTGAGCAGAGAAACGTTAGTCCGGACGCCGTAAAATGGGGTAATTATATTGTTTCTCATCTTTCTGATATTACGTCATTGTTAAAGAATAAAAAAGTGAATACGAAATTTAAACTGTCTTCTGGTTCAGGTATCCCGGTAGCTGGGAAAAACTACATTGCAATGATTACTAATGGAGCAAGTCCTTTATTTCCAGACATTGTTTCTCATTTGGAATCGCGGCCCATTTTCTTTAGAGGCGTTACGGATAGTAATGGTATGACAATGGAAATCTGTACTCGGCCTGGTTCTGAAATCGTGTTCTCAATCTTGAGGGGTAATTATAAATATTTTACTATGTCCGGTAATGCAAAACGTTCTGACAAGGAAGATATATCAAAGCAAAAACAGATACACGAATTAGGGAATAGCGCTTCTTTTGAAATATATATAGTGAAGCCAGGCGATACCCTGTTAAAGCTTGCCAAACGTTATGATAAAAAAGTGGAAGAAATCGCCGAGGACAATAACCTGAAGGACCCAAATATTATTCATGTTGGTCAGAAGATTAAAATAGTTCATGATAGGGATTATCAGGATAATCCTAAATCGGCAATAACGTACACTAGTCGTTATATCAATGAAGAAATAAAGCAACAGATTGTTAAGTATCTCGGTGTTGAAAATGGAAATACGCAAGGTGCCATAGCATACAGCAGAAGCCATATCGCACTCCCTGCCGGCAGCGTATCAGCAGATGTAGAAAATAAGGAAAACATCGTACATCTTAAAACAACAACTGATATATCAATAGAACAAAATAAGACAGTTGAACAACATCAAACTGACACGGAAGGAACCGCCAAAGAGTATACTGCATCAAATGGTTTCGAACCTGTTATTATTTTTCTTAAAGGTAAAATGGATGAAAATCGAGTAAGCGATAAAACAAAAAATATCATTAAAGACATTGCTAAAAAAGCAGGTATTCAAAAAATTCATGTTACAAGTACCTTACGAACCCCGCGTGAACAAGCCAGAGCGATGTATGAGAATATTCGCTCAAAAGGTGTGGCTTCTCAACGCTATTATAAAGAATATGGTAGGATGGTCATTCAGGCTGGTGTTGATGCTGGTATTAATAATCGAGAATTTGCTATTAAAAAAATGGAAGAAAAAATTATAGAACTAATCAATGATGATAAGCTTGTTTCCAGGCATTGTGTTTCAGAAGAAATGTATTCGAAAAGAAATGTTTTAGATATAAGTAAAACTAGATTAGGACGTTATGGTAATATTTTTGATAGAGAAATACAAAATTATATTGATGGTATTGATGGGGTTAAATATATTAGTCCTTATGCTAATCGTGGCGAGCCAGCATTTCATTTAGAGATTGTTCAATGAAAAAATTATTATGTTTATGTATATCGATGTATGCTAGCACATCATTTTCAAGTATGAATGATGGACTTTACTATGCCTATTGGGTATATGGAAACGAAAACTATAGTTCGCATTCTATATTGGCAAACAATCCGCAAAAAAAAGAAAATAACTTTTATTTTCATAATGCTATAGATGAGGGTTCATATAATGAAATATATATGGAAATGAAAAATAATTCGGTTCATTTTTTTTATAAACATATGGAAATTGAAACATCACCCACTATAGGATGGGCTAGTGCTTTTTATGAAAATGATTTTTTATTGATTGATGAAATTCATTTTAAATATGTTGGTGATTTTACTTCTGGTTCAAACCATACAAAAGAAATTGATAAAAATTCTGATGTGAATTTGGTCGGTAAAAAACTTAAAGGGCGAGTGTACTCCTTAAAAAATCCTGAAGTTATTCCATTGGAAAAGATAAATAATGATGAATATAAATTAAGTTGTTTACGTTATCTGGAAGTGAATCGAATTGATGAAAGCTACATAATTGATATGCCCAATGATGATAAACGCGCGGTATTTTTCAATACTACTGATATATGCGGATCTTCATTTGATGAGAGTGATGACATTACCGCTACGGAGATCAACAACGGGTGGATTGTGTTTAAACGAGTTAAATAAACTTGATGAAATGGAATACAGGATATTGCTTGGGTGCTCCCGAATCAGGATACCCGCCCAGCTTCTCCGCTATCAGTTAGATACTTCCGTAGTATTGGGGCCGAATGACCCGGTGAGGGTGGTCGAGATTTGTTTACCGGATTGAATAGTAAATGATGATGGATGCGGGATAACCTGGAACCATGATGATTCATCTCCTGCCATCCGCCAAAAAATAGCGCCGATATGAACTTCTCGCCGCATTCTGGCTGTATATCTCGCACTCAGAGGGTATACTGACGCCTTTCATTGTCAATCCACTGTATCGCGTGCGAATCCAAATGCAAAAGTTTGATACCAAGACCTTCCAGGGCCTGATCCTGACGTTACAGGATTATTGGGCGCGTCAGGGCTGCACCATCGTTCAACCGTTGGACATGGAAGTCGGCGCCGGCACCTCTCATCCAATGACCTGTCTGCGGGCGCTTGGCCCTGAGCCGATGGCGACCGCCTATGTCCAGCCGTCTCGCCGTCCTACCGACGGCCGCTACGGCGAAAACCCCAACCGCCTGCAACACTACTATCAGTTCCAGGTCGTCATTAAGCCCTCGCCCGATAATATTCAGGAGCTATACCTCGGCTCCCTGAAAGCGCTGGGGCTGGATCCGACCGTCCACGATATACGTTTCGTGGAAGATAACTGGGAAAACCCGACGTTGGGCGCCTGGGGACTGGGCTGGGAAGTGTGGCTGAACGGTATGGAAGTCACGCAGTTTACCTATTTCCAACAGGTCGGCGGTCTGGAGTGTAAACCTGTCACCGGTGAGGTGACCTATGGTCTGGAACGTCTGGCGATGTACATTCAGGGTGTGGACAGCGTTTACGATCTGGTGTGGAGCGACGGCCCGTTAGGCAAAACCACCTACGGCGACGTGTTCCATCAGAACGAAGTGGAGCAATCGACTTACAATTTCGAACATGCCGACGTCGATTTCCTGTTCTACTGCTTCGAGCAGTACGAAAAAGAAGCCCAGCATCTGCTGGCGCTGGAAAAACCGCTGCCGTTGCCCGCTTACGAACGAATTTTGAAAGCGGCGCACAGCTTTAACCTGCTGGATGCGCGCAAAGCCATTTCCGTTACCGAACGTCAGCGCTACATTCTGCGTATTCGTACCCTGACCAAAGCGGTAGCCGAAGCCTATTACGCCTCCCGCGAGGCGCTGGGCTTCCCTTTGTGTGCCAAAAATGTGTGCAATAAGAAAGAGAGCTAAGAGGCAGCCATGACTGACAAGACTTTTTTGGTGGAAATCGGCACGGAAGAGCTGCCGCCGAAGGCTCTCCGTAATCTGGCGGAATCTTTCGCCGCGAACTTTACCGCCGAGCTGGATGCCGCCGGCCTGACTCACGGCGAGGTGAAATGGTTTGCCGCGCCGCGCCGTCTGGCGTTGAAAGTGGCGAACCTAAGCGCCGCGCAGCCGGATCGTGAAATAGAAAAACGCGGCCCGGCGATAGCGCAGGCGTTTGACGCTTCCGGCAAGCCGACCAAAGCGGCCGAAGGCTGGGCGCGCGGCTGCGGTATCGCGGTCGATCAGGCTGAACGTCTGAAAACCGATAAAGGCGAATGGCTGCTGTACCGCGCGCAGGTGAAAGGCAAGCAGGCGCAGGCGCTGCTGACGGACATGGTCAGCGTTTCGCTGTCTAAGCTGCCGATCCCGAAACTGATGCACTGGGGCGATAAAGACACCCAGTTTGTGCGTCCGGTGCATACCGTTACTCTGCTGCTGGGCGATGAACTGATCCCGGGGCAGGTGCTGGGGATTGACGCCGCCCGCACCATTCGCGGTCACCGCTTCATGGGCGAGGCGGAATTCACTATCGAGAACGCCGATCAATATCCTGACATCCTGCTGGAGCGCGGCAAGGTGGTGGCGGATTACGAGGCGCGTAAAGCCAAAATCAAAGCGGATGCCGAAGAGGCCGCCCGCAACATCGGCGGCAACGCCGATCTGAGCGACAGTCTGCTGGAAGAAGTGGCCTCGCTGGTGGAATGGCCGGTGGTGCTGACCGCCAAATTTGAAGAAAAATTCCTGGCCGTGCCGGCGGAAGCGCTGGTGTATACCATGAAGGGCGACCAGAAATACTTCCCGGTTTATGACGACGACGGCAAGCTGCTGCCGAACTTTATTTTCGTCGCCAACATTGAATCCAGCGATCCGCAGCAAATCATCGCCGGTAACGAAAAAGTGGTGCGGCCGCGTCTGGCGGATGCGGAGTTCTTCTTCAATACCGACCGGAAAAAGCGGCTGGAAGATCATTTGCCGCGGCTGGAAACCGTGTTGTTCCAGCAACAGCTCGGCTCATTACGCGATAAAACCGACCGTATTCAGGCGTTGGCGGGTTGGGTAGCCGAGCAGATCGGCGCCGATGTGAATCACGCCACCCGTGCGGGACTGCTGTCCAAGTGCGATCTGATGACCAACATGGTGTTTGAGTTTACCGACACGCAGGGCGTGATGGGCATGCACTATGCGCGTCATGACGGCGAGGCGGAAGATGTCGCCGTTGCGCTGAATGAACAGTATCAGCCGCGCTTCGCCGGCGACGATTTGCCTTCTTCCCCGGTGGCCTGCGCGCTGGCGATTGCCGACAAGATGGATTCGCTGGCGGGGATTTTCGGCATCGGGCAGCACCCGAAAGGGGATAAAGACCCGTTTGCGTTGCGTCGCGCGGCGTTAGGGGTATTGCGCATCATCGTCGAGAAGCAACTGCCGCTGGATCTGCAAACCCTGACGGAAGAAGCGGTGCGCCTGTATGGCGACAAGCTGACCAATGCCAAGGTGGTGGATGAGGTGATTGAGTTTATGCTCGGTCGTTTCCGCGCCTGGTATCAGGAAGAGGGTCACAGCGTGGATACCATTCAGGCGGTGCTGGCGCGCCGTCCGACCCGCCCGGCGGATTTCGATGCGCGGGTGAAAGCGGTAAGCCATTTCCGTACCCTGGACGCTTCCGCCGCGCTGGCGGCGGCCAATAAGCGCGTGTCCAATATTCTGGCGAAATCCAGCGATACGCTGAATGAGCGCGTGAATGCGGCGGTGCTGAAAGACCCGGCGGAAATCAAATTGGCGACGTATCTGGTGGTACTGCGCGACAAGCTGGAGCCGCTGTTCGCCGAAGGTCGTTATCAGGAAGCGCTGGTTGAGCTGGCCGAGCTGCGCGAACCGGTGGATGCCTTCTTCGAGCAGGTTATGGTGATGGACGAAAATGAGTCTGTGCGCGTGAATCGCCTGACCTTGCTTGATGCGCTGCGCAATCTGTTCCTTAAAGTGGCGGATATTTCGCTGTTGCAGTAACGTTTACGGCGTTCCCTCTTCACGATGCGGGGGGAACGTCATTTTTCGGCGCTGTGGTTTTATCTTTCTGCTCTGCTTTTAATTGGTTTAGCAGCCCTTCAATGCCAATGCGGTAAATGGTGTCAATCAGCGCGTTTTTATCTTCATTTGTCAGACGGCGGAAAATGGCCTCCAGTTCTTTGCTGGCGTCATTGTCATTGCCGGCCTGCGGCGCGCCTTCCCTTGCCTGATACGTTGTCCCGCTTTCATCTTTCGAACTTTTATTCGAGTTGTCGTTGCCCGTAGCCAACCAGGCGAGCGATACGCCACAGGCTTCGGCGACGAGCGCAAGGCTGTCCAGCCCCGGATAAATCTTTCCCTGAACATACTTGCGAATCGTCGTTTCGGATAAACCGCTACGCCGTGATAGCTCCATGTTACTGATTCCGTTCATAGCGATTTTCAGCCGCTCACCAAATCGGTGAATAGACTGTTTTTCTATGACGGACTCCCGGTCATGTTTTGCATCGTATTCGTCGTTTTGTCGCGCTTCCGCCATGCAAAATACTCCCTTCGAATTAAAAGTATATTTACCGTCACAAAAATTCGATATAAGGGCTTGATATAGTCTTTTTGTTCGGATAATGTTTGTCTATACCCAGGCGTTAATGAGGGTAAATACAGATAAACGTTAGAGAATCACACAATACCGGCCATTAAACAAGATTGGTTCGATGGGTTATTGTCTCCGATTATATAAGAATGCCCGGATGTGTGGATACTGAGCGCAACCAACGCACCTGTAGCTTGAAGTATGACGGGTATAAAGGGGAATTTAATAGGCTGATGTCTGATTCATCAGTCCGTATTGACTCGCATATAAAATTAATCTTTTCGTTCATTTCAACAGGGAAGGAAATAAACCTTTTGGTGGAGATGTTATGACTTCCTGAATTTCATTCTTTATAAGGAAAATAATGTGTCTATTTTTACACCGGCAAAGCATAAAGATCTATTACCCAGGTCAGAAATAGATAAAGAGTATAAAAATATCCGGTATCAGGTTTTTTTAGCTACGTTTTTGGGATACGCCGCTTTTTATCTTTTAAGGAAAAACTACAGTCTGGCTATTCCTTACATGATAGAAGATTACGGTTATACCAAAGCTTCGCTAGGCATCTCCCTGACGCTGCTTTCCGTTGCTTATGGAATAAGCAAGTTTATTATGGGAAGCGTTTCCGACCGATCCAATCCTAAATATTTTGCCACGACGGGGCTATTAATCAGCGCGCTTATCTGTATGATTTTTGGACTCATGCCGGGCGTCATGGCGAGTATCCCGATCATGTGCGTATTAAGTTTCATGAATGGTTGGGCGCAAGGGATGGGCTATCCTCCCTATGCGAAAACCATGGTGACCTGGTTTTCACAAAAAGAACGCGGGAAATGGTGGTCATGGTGGAACGTTTCTCACAATTTGGGCGGCGGACTTATCGCGCCATTAGCCACACTGGGGATTTTTTTATTTAGTACATGGCACAGTATCTTTTTCTTTCCTGCGGTCATCGCCATAATAATTGCCGTGGTTACTTTCTTTTTAATGAAAGATACGCCGCAGTCTTGCGGGTTGCCGCCTATAGACGTTTATAAAAAAGAAAATGTGGAAAATGCGTCTTGCCAATTATCGTCGGATTTATCGCATAAAGAGATATTCGTTAAGTATGTACTGAAAAATAAATATCTTTGGTATATCGCGGTCGCCAATATTTTCGTTTATTTTATTCGTTATGGCGTAGTTGACTGGGCGCCGACCTATCTGTCCGAAGTAAAAGGTTTTAGTAAAGAGAATTCAAGATGGGCATATTTCCTGTATGAGTGGGCGGGGATACCGGGCATGCTGGTTAGCGGCTATTTAAGCGATCTGGCGTTTAAAGGGAAAAGAGCGCCGGCAACCATGCTCTTTATGGTCGGGGTGTTGATTGCCATTCTGGTTTACTGGTTTAATCCTCCCGGAAAGCCGCTGATTGATAATATCAGCCTGGTCGCCATTGGTTTTCTGATCTACGGCCCTGTCATGATGATCGGCCTACAGGCCGCCGATCTGGTTCCCAGAGAGGCGACGGGAAGCGCTACAGGGTTAACGGGCTTGCTTGGTTATCTTATCGGTTCTGCCTGCGCCGGCGTATTTATGGGGTTTGTCGTCGATATTGCCGGGTGGAGCGGCGGATTTATCACATTAATCCTCTCTTGCCTCCTGGCTATCGTATTTTTATGTTTAACGCTAAGAAAATAGCACGACTTGTCTGACAACGCGGATGCAACCGGGGATAACCAGGTCTGCCGTTTTTGCCGGCGGCTGATATTCTTGCATGATAACCGCGGCACTAAATCAATACCGAAGGTCAGCGGCGTTCGGTATTGATTGTTTAACACGCTAATATAAATTAAATATCATTCCATTAACGGTTTTTGTTAATTAATATTTCATCTTGTCAACATAATGATAATTATTTTTACGTGCCTGGATGATACCGATGATGTGAATTATAACCATGAAAATACTGCTGTTTTTATTCTATTTCATTTTTTATGAAATAGAATAAAGATCACAATTATCATTTAATATCAGGTTTATACTAAAAATAAATTCAGATTACGTCTGATGTCAGTGAAAGTATAAATGAAATAAATAATATCATGATTTTATTTGGTTTGTTTATTTCAACCCGGTATCAACGCGCAAGGGAGAGTAACCGGGTCATTCAATGAAGCCAACGCATATGCATCTGAAAGAGATATTTTATTTATTGATCGCCAGACAGAGGAATAGTCCTGTTGTTGATCGGCCAGGACAAAAAAGAATGAAAATAATCTACTCTGCATAATTCGAGGGGCTGGAAGTGGCGGATAGAAAATTCCACGCACCGGCAACTTGAAGTATGACGAGTATAACCCGGTAAGGTGAACCGATAGCATCGTGACTCTCTGTCAGCTGTAGAACAGTTTATATAGCTTATTATTAATTACAGGAGTTCATTATGAGTGCGATTAACTTTTCTATTCCGCGTGACATCACCTACGGTGAAAATGCGATGGAGCGGCTCGCCACCTTACGCGGCAGCCGGGCGGCCCTTGTGACCGGCGGCAGTTCCATGAAGCGGCACGGTTTTCTGGCCCAGGCTGAGAAACTGCTCAATCAGGCTGGAATGGACTGCCTGCTGATTGATAACGTCGAGCCGAATCCCTCGGTGGCGACGGTGCAGCGCGGCGCCAAAGCGATGCTGGAATTCCAGCCGGACTGGATCGTGGCGATCGGCGGCGGCTCCGCTATCGACGCGGCGAAAGTCATGTGGTGTTTCTATGAGCATCCGCATCTGACGCTGGAGGATATCCTGCCCGTCGGTTCGATGCCGCCGCTGCGCAACAAGGCCAAATTCGTGGCCATTCCTTCCACCAGCGGTTCGGCTTCGGAAATCACCGCCTTTTCCGTGATTACCGATACGGAAAGCCATATTAAATACCCCATCGTCGCCGCGGATATGGTGCCGGATATCGCTATCCTCGATCCGGCTATTCCGGCAACCTGTCCGCCGCACATTACGGCGCATTCGGGCATGGATGTGTTGACTCATGCGCTGGAAGCCTATGTGTCTACCGCCGCCACCTCGTTTACCGACCCTTACGCGCTGGAGGCCATTCGGCTGGTGTTTGAGAATCTGGAAACCGCTTATCTGTCGCCGGACAATATGCAGGCCCGTTTCCACATGCATAACGCCTCGGCGCTGGCGGGCATCGCTTTTACCAACGCCTCTCTGGGGATTATTCATTCGCTGGCGCATAAGATTGGCGGCGAATTCGGCGTTACCCACGGTCTGGCCAACGCGATAATGCTGCCGTACGTGATTCAGTTTAATCGCCACTGGACCAGTAAATATCAACAGATTGAGAAGCGTTTCGGCATCATCAATCTGGCCAGCGCCATTCGGGATCTGAACCATCGGCTTAATATTCCCGATACGTTCCGTGAGTGCGATGAAGTGGATTTCAGCGAAGAAAAATTCAATAAGGTGCTCGATCGTATGAGTCAGAACGCGCTGGAAGACCCTTGTACGCTGACCAATCCCGGCAATCCGCAAGTAGAAGATATGAAGGAACTGTATACCGTCTCCTATTACGGCAATTAATCTCCGTCCGCGCTAACAACCAACGTCCGGGAGCGGTTTTCCGCTCGCGGACGTTTTTTATTTACCTATCCTGCTGTTCAAACGCGGTCTGCAGTGCTGATGCCAGCAGATCGCAACCGGCTTTATCAATCACCAGCGGCGGCGCGAGCACCAGTTTCGGGCCAACCGGGCGAACCACCGCCCCCGCATCGCGGGTTGCCTCGGCGATACGAAAAGCCAGATTATTATCGGCCGCCAGGGAGGCTTTGGTCGTTTTATCTTCAACCAGATCAAGCGCGATCATCAACCCTTTGCCGCGCACGTCGCCAACGGAGGGAAAGCGCTGTTCGAAGGATTGCAGCCGGCCCAGTAAATATTCCCCCATATGCGCCGCGTTAGCCGGCAAGTTTTCGTTCTCCACAATATCCAGCACCGCCAGCCCGGCCGCGCAGGCCAGCGGATGGCCGCCATAGGTGTAACCCGTCATCAGCAGGCCGCGGGCATCACGATTTTCCAGATAGACGGATTCAATACGCTGGTTGAACACGGTGGCCGAGAGCGGTACATAGCCCGCCGTCAGGGCTTTGGCGAACACCATGATATCGGGTTTGACGCCCCAGCCGCGGGAGCCGAACATCGAACCGCTGCGGCCGAAGCCGGTCACGACTTCATCGGCAATCAACAGTACGCCGTACCTGTCGCACACTTCCCGCACCAAAGGCCAGAAGTTGGCTGGCGGAACAATGACGCCGCCCGCGCCCTGTATCGGCTCCGCGATAAAGGCCGCGATGGTTTGCGGGCCGTAGTAAAGAATATCACGCTCCAACTGTGCGGCGACCAGCTTGCCCAGCTCAATGGGATCGTCGCAGTTCCAGGGATTGCGATAGAGCCACGGTGATTCAATCTGGGTGCAGCCCTCCAGCATGGGGCCGTAGTTCAGGCGATAAACCGGCAGCCCGGACACCGAGGTTCCCCCCATATGGACGCCGTGATAGGCGTTTTTCAGCGAAATAAAACGGGTGCGCTGAGGTTCGCCTTGCAATATCCAATATTGTCGCGCGACCTTTAGCGCCGTCTCCACGCCATCCGACCCGCCCATGCCGTAAAGTACGCGGCTCATGTTCTCTTGCCGGGTCATCTGGATGAGCCGGTTCGCCAGCTTTTCCGCCGCCGGGTGGCTCACGCCGTCAAACAACTGGTAGTAAGCCAGCTCATCCATCTGTTTGGCGATGGCGGCTTTCACTTCCGGGCGGTTATGGCCGACGTTGACGCACCACAGTCCCGCAAAGCCATCCAGCATTTTCCGGCCTTTGTCGTCCCAGACAAACACGCCGTCGCCCTTGACGATGCGTAGCGGATCGCGGCCCGACCAGTCGTTAGGGTGGGCCATGGGGTGCCAGAAGCGGTAACCGCTATTCCCGGCGGAGGTGTTCGGCATAGTCATAGCAATACTCCGTGAAAAGTTATTAAAGATTTTCGACGATTTGACCTACTCGCGAGTAGCGCTGCGGATTCAGACGGCGCAAAAAATGCGCGCCCAGAAAGCCGCCCAATGCGACGATCAGCACCAGATAAGGCAGGGATGAAACCACGGGGGAGGCGGAGCCGCTCAATACGTCAAGGTTGCCGACCACCATGATCAGCGCCGCCGACATGCCGATCGCCGAGATAACGGGGGCAATCAGCCGGCTCCACAGGGAAACCCGCAGTGATGAGTGGCGCAGGAAATACACCACCACCGCGACGGAAACGCAAAGCTGCAACAGCAGAATCGACATGCTGCCCAATGCAGACGCCCAGGCAAAGACGTGCGCCATCGGGTCGAGCCGGGCGAGGGCGAACAGCGCCGTTGCGCAAAACATAAAGACGCCCTGCGCAAGGCTTGCCACATAGGGCGTTTGGTGCCTCGGGTGCGTTTTCGCCATTTTCGACCACGCCAGGCCGTCGCGGCTGATGGCGAATAAATAACGTGAAAGGGTATTGTGAAACGCCTGCGCCGCCGCAAAAAGACTGGTCAGCAGCAGGACGGACATCACATGGATCGCCCAGGGCCCTAATACGCTCTCCGTCACGCTAAAGACGAACATGCCCGGATCCTTTGCCGCCATCGCCGCGATGTTCGCCGAACCGGCATACTGCACGAACGCCCAGCCGGTCAGGGCGAAAAAGGCGGTAATCAACGTCACCGCCAACAGCGTGGCGCGAGGGATGACTTTTCCCGGTTCACGGCACTCTTCCGAGTAAATCGCCGTGGCTTCGAATCCGACAAAAGAGCAGATGGCGAATATCATGGCGATCCCGATATCGCCATGAAATACGGTTGCCAGGCTGAATGAACTTAACTCGAAGGCGATCGGCCGCGTGAAGATAGCGACATCCGCCAGCAGCACAATACCGACTTCCAGCAGCATCAAGACCCCAAGCACCTTGCCGCCCAGCTCGACCTTGGCGATGCCGAGCGCCACCACCAGAATCTGCATGGCCAGCGAGAACAGCCACCAGGGAATAACCACCCCGGTTTGAACGTGAAGGAACTGCGAGAAAAAGAAGCCGAACATGGCCGTGACGGCAAGCTGTATCGCCGTATAGGCCAGCAGGGCGATGCTTAATCCGGCGATGCCGCAGCGGGTACCCAGTCCCTGGGCGATATACGCGTAAAACGCGCCGGCATTGACCACGTAGCGGCTCATGGCGATGAATCCGAAGCTGAAAACGATCAGCAATATCCCTGCCAGAACGTATACGCCCGGTACGCCGGCGCCGTTTCCCGCCATAAACGCGACGGGCAATCCCCCGATAACCCCGGTTAACGGCGAGGCGGCCGCAATGACGAAAAAGATGATCGACCACAGTCCGAGACTGCCTTTCTGAAGCTGATTTTTTTGCGGATATCGATTTTCTTGCGGAAAATTGTGCTTTGCCATGTTCCCGTCCCCTTGCTGATGGATCATGGCCAGTCTATGAAGCTGTGGGACGTTGCCGTTATCGAAATCTGGCAAACATTTCAGCCGGGGCAGCGAATGGCTTTAAGGGTCTGCGACGGCAGTTCGCCGAACAAACGTTTATAGTCGACGGTAAATTGAGACAGGTGCCAAAACCCCCATTTTGAAGCGATCTCGCTGATATTCGAGGCTTCATTACCCATAACCAGCATCCTTTTCACGCCGTTCAGCCGCATGTTTTTGAGAAAAACGGCCGGACTTTGCCCGGTCACCGTCTCAAAACAGTTCTGTAACGTGCGGCGGGAAGTGTGCGTGATAAGGCATAGCTCATCCATGGTCAGCGGCCGGTCCCGGTTGGCTATCAGCGCTTCCTGCGCTTTAGCCACAACGCGCTGCGCTTTCTGGCGCGAATGTTTTACCGCCGGGGGATGCTTGCCGATTACATCGAAAAAGGCGAACGCCAAGCCTCTGATGTCGCTCTTGAACTGAAGTCTGGCCTGTTTTTCCGCCATCTGTAGAGGATGTTCTATCATGCTGTGGAGCACTGCCGTTATCTGTCGCCTGATGCGAGACGCCAACGCATCGTTCCTGACGGCGTAAACGGCGTGCGGTAATTCATCGATCATATCGGGGATCAGGGAAAGCGGGATGCTTAATACCTGCAATGATGAGTATTCAGGCGTTTGCAGCATCAATTCCCCACGTTTGTAAGACCAGGTGACATCCTGCAACGTCAGATTTTTTCCCATCCAGCGCGTATCGCCCGACAGGGCGTTGAATACCCCTAAACAGAGCGTATCCGCGCGGCCTTCACCGCTTTGAAACACCGATTGCGACAGCCGCTCTTCGTAAAATTGCACGCCATCCAGCCAGGCTTCTTTAATCTCGCCTTCGAATCGGCCCTGAGAAATCTGGTCGTAGCGTAATGACCAGTCAGTAAGGAGTTGACTATGCTGGGCCAGCTCTTGAATATGCGAGGCGCAACGGAAACCATTCTGCTGACTGGAATAAGAAGTGAGTTCCATAATCTGTCCTTACCTGAAAAAGAGGGTAAAAAAGATCAGCAAAAATCAAGCCATGAAAATATCGAAATCTGGCAGAATTTTAATCTGTGAAACAAGAAACGACGGGATATTGATTCAAACCCACGCTTAATTAAGGTCTAAATCTATTGCCTTCTTAATATGCCGAAATAAAACCCGCTTTCCCGTTGCACCAATATAGGTGAATTGCTCATTTTTGAAGCACCCATTCCCCTGACGCTCCCGTCCGCTATTATTTTGACGCGCCCGCGCGGCAAGCGTAGCGGGGTGTTCACCGCTTTTCGCCCTGCGGCATGAACCGACTGATTCGACTATGCTTACGGTTATCTGAAATAGGCTTGCGGCGGGTTCTCTCTGTGAAGATCGCGACGCCTGGCAAGCATGCAAAACAAGGGGATGGAATGAAAGGGTTGATGGAATCTCACTCACGCTGGCTGTTGCCGGTTCTGATGTTTTTTATTGCGCTGCAACTGGCCGCCTGCGGCGATTCCGAGGCCGACCAGCGCAAAGCGTTCGTCGGTTTTCTGCAAAATATTCATTTGCCGCAGGATGGGAAATTACCTGTATTGACGGAAGAGCAAAAGACCCAATTCGGGCCTTTTGTTAACGATTACGCTATTTTAACCACTTTTTCCCAGCAGTTCGATCAAGCGGTGGCGGGCAGCCTGACGCCGATGCTGGATCAGGTTTCCCGTATTCGCGTACCGCAGGATTATCTGTTGCAGCGCGATAATCTTCGCCAGTCCGCCGCCGCGGTAAACCTGCTGGGACAGCAGATTCAGACGGCCAAGTCGCAGGCAGACAATGCGCTGCGCCAGCTCAAACAGCCGGAAGAGCTACAGGTTATCTATCATCGACTGTACGCGCAGGTCGTTACGCAGCCGACCAATGTCTTACTGCCAATCATTCCCGGCGCCATCTCGTTTGTACAAAGTCTGATTCAGGTAGGCGACTACCTTGAAGCGCAGGGCGATCAGGCGATCTTTAACGGCGATTCGGTGCAATTCCGTACGCCGCAGCAGGTTGCTCAATATAACGGCATGGTGGCGGCGCTCGCGGTTCAACAACAGAGTTTGATGAGTGCGTTGAATGGCGCGGTAAAGCGTTAGAATGTTCCGTGCTCCTGATTTGGCGTTCAGCCGAAAATAAATTGTGATTTATCTCTCATAAGCGATACAAAAGCATGTTGCGGAATTGTGATTCTTGTCACATCTCCGCTAACGTGTGAATGCGCAATATTTGTCCAAAATCCCGCCTTTTGTGAACTCCATCACTAATTTGTGACTCACATGTTTTTCAAATGTGTGACATTTGTCACAAATTTCCCTTCGATTGCTAAGTGAAAACAGAATGCTAGAGTCCGATCTGCATACGGGGATCGGACGGAAATTACTCACTCCGTCTCACGAAAATGACCACGCGCTCTCAACGTCAGCGCGTTCAACAGGAGTGTGTTTTTATGCTTTCACCAGACATCAAGATCAAGGTTCAGAACTTTGGTCGCTTTCTTAGCAACATGGTGATGCCCAACATCGGCGCATTTATCGCCTGGGGTATTATTACCGCGCTGTTTATTCCTACCGGTTGGCTTCCCAACGAAACGCTGGCGAAACTGGTCGGCCCCATGATCACCTATCTGCTGCCGTTGCTGATTGGTTATACCGGCGGCCGTCTGGTGTTTGGCGAACGCGGCGGCGTGGTCGGCGCCATCACCACCATCGGGGTGATCGCCGGGACCGATATCCCGATGTTCATGGGAGCGATGATTGCCGGTCCGTTGGGCGGGTGGGCGATTAAGCGCTTCGACACGCTGGTTGACGGCAAAATCAAAAGCGGTTTTGAAATGCTGGTCAACAACTTCTCTGCCGGCATCATCGGTATGCTGCTGGCGATCCTGTCGTTTCTGGCTATCGGTCCGCTGGTCGAGGTGTTCTCGCAGGCGCTGGCCGCCGGCGTTAACGTGATGGTACGCAACAGCCTGTTGCCGTTGACCTCTATCTTCGTCGAACCGGCAAAAATTCTGTTCCTGAACAACGCCATCAACCACGGTATCTTCTCGCCGCTGGGCATTCAGCAGGCGACGGAAACCGGCAAATCCATCTTCTTCCTGATTGAAACCAACCCTGGCCCCGGTCTGGGCGTACTGGTCGCGTATATGCTTTTTGGCCGCGGCAACGCCAAAGAGTCCGCTCCGGGCGCGGCCATCATCCACTTTTTTGGCGGTATCCACGAAATCTACTTCCCCTACGTGCTGATGAATCCGCGCCTGATCATCGCCGTTATCCTCGGCGGTATGACCGGCGTATTCACGCTGAGCCTGCTGGGCGGCGGCCTGATTTCTCCGGCGTCTCCGGGCTCTATTCTGGCTGTGCTCGCCATGACGCCGAAAGGCGCTTATTTCGCCAACCTGACGGCCATTGTGGCGGCATTCGCCGTCTCTTTCGTGGTTGCCGTGGTTCTGCTGAAAAGCACGAAAAACAAACCTGAAGAAGACCTCGACGAAGCGACTCGGCGCGTGCAGGCGTTGAAATCGTCGACCAAAGGCGCGGATAGCGTCAGTACCGGCGTCAGCGGCGATTTAAGCACCGTGCGTAAAATTATCGTTGCCTGCGACGCCGGCATGGGCTCCAGCGCCATGGGCGCCGGCGTGCTGCGCAAAAAAGTGCAGGATGCCGGGCTGGCGAATGTCTCCGTCACCAACAGCGCCATCAATAACCTGCCGCCGGATGTCGATCTGGTCATTACCCACCGCGATCTTACCGAACGCGCATTGCGCCATGCGCCGCAGGCTCAGCACATCTCGCTGACCAACTTCCTCGATAGCCAACTGTATGGCGATCTGGTCGCCCGTCTGGTCGCCGCGCAGGGCAGCGCTTCTCCGGCGCCGGCAACCGCGGCCGCCAAACCGGATGTCGTCGGTGAAGGGGCCACGCTGTTCCAGCTTGGCGCCGCCAATGTCTTCCTCAACCAACAGGCCGCAAGCAAAGAACAGGCTATCCGTTTTGCCGGTGAACAACTGGTGAAAGGCGGTTACGTGGAGCCGGCCTACGTCGATGCGATGTTGGAGCGTGAAGAACTGACGTCAACCTATCTGGGCGAATCCATCGCGGTGCCGCACGGGACGATCGAAGCCAAAGACCAGGTGCTGAAAACCGGCGTGGTCTTCTGTCAGTACCCCGACGGCGTGCGCTTCGGCGAGAGCGACGATGACGTCGCGCGCCTGGTTATCGGTATTGCCGCCCGGAATAACGAACACATTCAGGTGATTACCAGCCTGACCAATGCGCTGGACGACGAATCCGTGATTGAGCGTCTGACGCATACCCAGAACGTACAGGATGTGCTCGACCTGCTGTCGGGCAAAAAGAGCGCCTGAAACGGTGACGCCGCCTGCGGGCGGCCTCTTATCAGAATGTTGTTTTAAAAGGGTAAAGCATGATGAAAGCATTACATTTTGGTGCTGGTAATATCGGTCGCGGGTTCATCGGTAAACTGTTGGCTGACGCCGATACCGAACTGACCTTTGCGGATGTTAATCAGCCGCTGTTGGATGCGTTGAATAGCCGCAATAGCTATCAGGTACGCATCGTGGGCGAACAAACGCGGCTCGATGCCGTCAGCAATGTCAGCGCCGTTCACAGCGGCAGTCAGGACGCGGTGGCGCTGATCGCCGAGGCCGATCTGGTCACCACGGCCGTCGGGCCGCAAATTCTGGAAAAGATCGCCGGAACCATCGCGCAGGGGCTGGTGAAACGTCGCGCCGACGGCAACGAGCGTCCGTTGAACATTATCGCCTGCGAGAATATGGTGCGCGGCACCAGCCAGCTTAAACAGCACGTGCTGAAGCTGTTGCCGGCCGACCAGCGGCAGTGGGTCGAGGAACATGTGGGATTCGTCGATTCCGCCGTCGACCGTATCGTCCCGCCTGCCGAAGCCGGCGGCGGCGATATCCTGGCCGTTACGGTGGAAACCTTCAGCGAATGGATCGTCGACCAGACTCAGTTCAAGGAAACGCCGCCGGCCATTCCGGGGATGGAGCTGACCGATAACCTGATGGCGTTTGTCGAGCGCAAACTGTTTACGCTGAACACCGGCCATGCCATCACCGCGTATCTGGGTCAGTTGGCGAAACGCCAGACGGTGCGTGACGCCATTCTCGACCCGAAGATACGCGCCGTGGTTAAAGGCGCGATGGAAGAGAGCGGCGCCGTATTGATTCAACGCTACGGTTTCGATCCTGAAAAACACGCGGCCTATATCGATAAAATTCTCAGCCGCTTTGAAAACCCTTACCTGCATGATGATGTTGAACGTGTGGGACGCCAGCCCCTGCGTAAACTGAGCGCGGGCGACCGGCTGATTAAGCCGCTGCTGGGGACGCTGGAATATCAATTGCCGCATGATAATCTGATTACCGGCATTGCCGCGGCGATGCATTTCCGCAGCGAGCAGGATCCGCAAGCGCGGGAGTTAGCCGCATTACTGGAAAAACTGGGGCCGCAGGCGGCGCTGGCGCAGATTTCCGGTCTGGATGCGGAGAGTGAAGTTGTCGCCCGGGCGGTGAGTGTGTATAACGCCATGCAGTAATCGGCGCGCGATCCCTGGTTGCGTTCAGTACCGTTGATGTTTGGAACTGGTGATGCCGGGCATAACCGACATCACCGTATCCGTCGGTAAGTCAGGTTACCGGATTGGAGATAATCGGTGTACGGATTAGCGCAATGGAAGTGACGATGGAAGAAACACAGGCGTTTGAAAACCGGGTTCTTGAATCACTCAATTCGGCCTCCACGGTACGTGATTTCATGCTCCGGGCCGCCGAGTTATTAGCTGAAGCGGTCAGTATTCTGATGTTGCAGGTATTCCGCAAGGATGACTATGCCGTTAAATACGCGGTTGAACCGCTGATGACGGGAACCGGCCCGCTGGGGGATCTGTGCGTGCGTCTCAAGCTGATTTACGGGTTAGGGATGATCAGCCGTAAAGAGTATGAGGATGCCGAATTGCTGCTGGCGTTGAGCGACGAATTGGCGCACGACGAGCATAATTATCATTTTACCGACGATGAAATTCTTGGCCCGATTGGCGAATTGCACTGCGTCAGCGTATTGCCCGCCGAGCCGCCATTGCCCGCCGCCGCTGCCGATAACGTATTGATCGGCATGCAACAACAGCGTTATCAGCAGATGATTCGTTCCACGCTGGTGTTATCGCTCACGGAATTGATTTCCCGGATTAGCTTGAAAAAAGCCTTTTAGCCGAGGTTTCCTTCCCCTTGACCACTGCACCTGCGACACGGTTTCGTGTATGCTTGCACCCGCATGATTCTCCCGTGATACAGGTTTATACGTTATGAAAGAGCAGGAAAAAACAGAAATTAAACGCCTTAGCGATCAATTGGATAAGTTGAATCGTAAGCAGATCTCCCTGCTTGAACAGGGCGATGCCGAAGCGATAGCGCTTAATCTGGAAGCATGCGAGAAGCTGGCGGCGGAAATTGAACGCCTGCGCAATGTGAGGGAGCAGAAACTCAGCCAGGAAGCGAAAAAGCTGACCCGTTTGCCATTCAGCCGCGCCATCAGCAAAAAAGAGCAGGCGAATCTGGGCGCGCTGAAGAAAAGCGTACGCGGATTGGTGGTGGTGCATCCCATGACGGCGCTGGGACGCGAAATGGGTTTGCAAGAGATGACGGGTTACGCGCCCAAAGCATTTTAACCCGCCGATCCGTCTCTGCCGCTACCTTATTATCCCCGTAATACTTCGGCGCCCAGTTAACCCCTTGCCATTCCCGTCAACACTGCGTCATCCCCGTTAACTCCTCGTCATCCCCGCGGTAGTAGGCGGGGATCGCCGGCTGAAACCGTAGACAGCCATTGACTGATTCCCGCCTACGCGAGAATGACGGTGGGGGTGCGTCTCTGCCGCAACCTGGTTATCCCCGTTAATACTTCGGCGCCCAGTTAACCCCTCGCCATTCCCGTCAACACTGCGTCATCCCCGTTAACTCCTCGTCATCCCCGCGGCAGTCGGCGGGGATCGCCGGCTGAAACCGTAGACAGCCATTGACTGATTCCCGCCTACGCGAGAATGACGGTGGGGAGGCGTATCTGCCGCTACCTTATTATCCCCGTAATACTTCGGCGCCCAGTTAACCCCTCGCCATTCCCGTCAACACTGCGTCATCCCCGTTAACCCCTCGTCATCCCCGTTAACTCCTCGTCATCCCCGCGGCAGTCGGCGGGGATCGCCTGCTGAAACCGTAGACAGTCATTGACTGATTCCCGCCTACGCGAGAATGACGGTGGGGAGGCGTCTCCGCCGCAACCTTGTTATCCCCGTTAATACTTCGGCACCCAGTTAACGCCTCGCCATTCCCGTTAACACTGTGTCATCCCCGTTAACTCCTCGTCATCCCCGCGGCAGTCGGCGGGGATCGCCTGCTGAAACCGTAGACAGTCATTGACTGATTCCCGCCTACGCGAGAATGACGGTGGGGGTGCGTCTCTGCCGCAACCTGGTTATCCCCGTAATACTTCGGCGCCCAGTTAACCCCTCGCCATTCCCGTCAACACTGCGTCATCCCCGTTAACTCCTCGTCATCCCCGCGGCAGTCGGCGGGGATCGCCGGCTGAAACCGTAGACAGCCATTGACTGATTCCCGCCTACGCGAGAATGACGGTGGGGAGGCGTATCTGCCGCTACCTTATTATCCCCGTAATACTTCGGCGCCCAGTTAACCCCTCGCCATTCCCGTCAACACTGCGTCATCCCCGTTAACTCCTCGTCATCCCCGCGGCAGTAGGCGGGGATCGCCGGCTGAAACCGTAGACAGTCATTGACTGATTCCCGCCTACGCGAGAATGACGGCGGGGATCGCCGGCTGAAACCGTAGATAGCCATTGACTGATTCCCGCCTACGCGAGAATGAAGCCGGGCGCCGTTTATTCGTCCTCCGGCGGTTTGCGGACGTTACTGTTTAAAACCTAACTGCGGCGATGGGCGGGAAAGCGCGATGCCGGCCGGCGAGTCATCGTCCTGTGCGTTCGCCAGTCGAAATACGGAAACCGCCTGTTTGAGCAACGCGGCCTGCTCTTCCAGCGAATCCGCCGCCGCGGAGGACTGTTGAACCAGCGCGGCATTCTGCTGGGTGGTGCTGTCCATTTCCACAATCGCCTGATTGATCTGCGTAATTCCCCGGCTCTGTTCATCCGACGCGGTGGCGATCTCGCCCATAATGCTATGTACCTGGGTCACAGAGGTGACGATATCATTCATCGTTTTACCCGCGTTGCCGACCAGCGTTGCCCCGTGGCTCACCTGTTCGACGGATTCGGCGATCAGGCTGGCGATTTCTTTGGCCGCCTGCGAACTGCGCTGCGCCAGATTGCGAACTTCGCTGGCGACCACGGCGAATCCCCGGCCTTGCTCGCCCGCGCGGGCGGCTTCAACGGCGGCGTTCAGGGCCAGAATATTGGTCTGGAAAGCGATGCCGTTAATCACCGAGGTGATCTCCGCGATACGTCGGGAGCTGTGCTCAATCTCCGTCATGGTTTTCACCACGTTATTCACCTGCTCGCCGCCTTGTTTCGCCGTTTGGGAGGCGTTGATCACCAGCGTATTGGCGTGATGGGCATTGTCCGCATTTTGTTTTACCGTTGCGGTCAGCTGTTCCATGCTGGCGGCGGTTTGTTCAACGGCGGCGGCCTGTTGCTCGGTACGCGAGGACAGATCGGTGTTGCCGGCGACGATCTCCCTTGAGGCGGTGAAGATCTGGCTAACGCCGATGCGGATCTCATCGATCATATTGTGCAGGTTGGCATTCATCTTCGACATGGCTCTGATGAGCTGGCCCAGCTCATCACGGCGGGTGGTGTCGAGGCTCATGGTAAGATCGCCGGTGGCGATGCGTTCGGCCATATTCAGCGTGTTATGCAGCGGCGTCGTTATCTGGCGTGAGATAAACCAGGAAATCAGCAAGCCAAGGATAAGGGTAATCAGCGCGGTGATGCCCATCTGTATCTCGGCCGTGCGGATGTCCTGCTGCGTGAGCTGTAGCTGCTCGTTCAGCAGGGACTTGATGATCAGATTGAGCTGCTCAGCGATATTTTGCAGCTGTTGCGCCTGAGCCAGCTCTTCCCGATAGGCGGGAATATAGGCCATGGCGCGCCCTTCATAAACGCTCAGGGTGTTGAGAACCGGCGTAAGCGTCGCCTTTTGTTCCGCGGTCAGATACGGATGCTGATGCAGCTCATTCAGCGTGGCCTGTGCTTCTTTAATGGCGGCGGCGAGGTTTTCCTGCGCTTCCTCATCGCGCGACAGCAATAAGCCGCGGACATGATAGCGTACGGCCATCAGTTTATAATTCAGTTCGGTAAACAGTAATTGCAGCGCGGTCGCGCTGTAGTCGCTAATTAATTGATCGCCCAATTTTTTTAATGGTTCTTCCGTTTCGGAAATATTCCAGCTTTTCCTGACATTATCTTTTTTGTCGACGGCTTCAATGTAGTTTTGCTGTTTTTGCCGATATTCGGCGATCAGACTTTCTATCTGCGGAAATTTTTCGCTGATGTTTTCCGGCCAGTCCAGTTCTTTGGCGTGAGAGGCATAGGTATTGATTTTATCGATGCTGACATTGTTTTGTTTTATATCTTCAGCGTCATAGGTGGAGCTATAGCGTACGCGATAATATTTTGCCTGATTAATTTCATCATTGATATTGTTGCTTAAGTTCACCTTATCAATGCTTTCTTGTAATTCCTCAATGTGCATGATGCCTGCGCCGGCAATAATGATCGTCATTATTAAGACCAGGAAGAAGCCTAAGCCTAATTTTTTACCGACGTTGATATCTTCGAATTTTATCGCCATTTTTTCTTCCATTATCCCATAAACAGAATACGTTCTCTGGCGCACGCATCACGTTTTATCACGCTGACAATGGAAGGTTGCGCCATAAGATGTCGTGTGAAGTACAACATATCGGTATAAAAACCACGCGATAGAATCACGTATAAATTATCGGCAATAAGTAATAAAACTTTAACATCTTCCGTGACGGCGCGGCGATGAAAAATAGGTATGAAAAACAGAAAGTAAAAAGAAAATAAAAAACCGGAATAACAATTTGTTATTCCGGTTCTGTTATCAAATATGAATTGACGGGTAATTAATGCGGCCGATTATTTTTTCGCTTCCGAGAAACGTTTGGCGGCTTCGTCCCAGTTGACGACGTTCCAGAACGCCTTGATATAGTCAGGACGACGGTTCTGGAATTTCAGGTAGTAAGCGTGTTCCCAGACGTCCAGCGCCACAATCGGATAGCCGGAAGCGCCGGAAATGGCTTCGCCCATCAGCGGGCTATCCTGATTGGCGGTGGAAACAACGTCCAGTTTGCCGTCATCTTTCAGTACCAGCCAGGCCCAGCCGGAGCCAAATCGGGTTGCGGCGGCCTTTTCAAATTTTTCTTTGAAAGCGTCGACGCTGCCGAAATCGCGTTCAATGGCGGCTTTCAGATCGCCGGTCAACGTCGTGTCCAGTTTCAGGCCTTTCCAGAACAGGCTATGGTTGGCGTGTCCGCCCACGTTGTTGCGTAAAGCGGTCTTTTTATCCGCCGGTACTTTGTCCAATTGCGCGATCAGTTCTTCCGGCGTCAGTTGTGCGAATTCAGGCAGGGATTCCAGCGCTGCATTAGAATTATTAACGTAGGTCTGATGGTGCTTGGAGTGATGGATTTCCATCGTTTGTTTGTCGAAATGTGGCTCCAGCGCATCATAAGCATAAGGCAGTGGCGGTAGTGAATAACTCATGTTTAGCATCTCCGTGGTTGTCGTACCTAAGTGTTGTAGTACTGAAAACAGGTATCGTACACAATTATTCTAGTACACAAAATTTTGCGGCACCGCTTTTGTTAGCACCGCGTAAGAATTAGGTTCATTATAGTTAATTAAATGATATTGAAAATGATTATTCTTGTTTGAAGGCGTTTCCGCTTGTTGTTTTAGGGCCGTATAACAAGCGGTTATGTGCTTCTGCTATGTGATGAAACAAATCAGTCTAAGTAATGCGTCATCAGACTAAGCTTTTTGATCCCGGCCGTTATTCATGCAGCCGCTGCGGATGAGTATAGATGGTGCAGCGCCCCGGACGACAAAATCCCACCAGCGTCAAATTGCATCGCTCGGCGACCTCCACGGCCAACGAGGTGGCGGCGGAAACCGCAAACAGGATCTCCACGCCGCACATGGCGGACTTTTGCACCATCTCGTAACTGGCCCGGCTGGAAACCAGCACGGCGCCTTGCCGCCAGGGGTTTTTCGCGCGCATGCCGAGCAGTTTATCCAGCGCGACGTGGCGTCCGACATCCTCGCAGCCGCCGCTCAGCGCGCCCTCCGGCGTAATCCAGGCCGCGGCATGCGTACAACCCGTCAACTGACCCACCTGTTGTACGTTCTTCAACTGCGTCAACGCCGACTCAAGGCGGCTGAGCGAAAAAGTTTGGGTAAAGGGCAGGGGCGTAACGGGCTTGCCGATCTCCGCCAGTTGCTCCACGCCGCAGACGCCGCAGCCGGTACGGCCATCCATCGCCCGGCGCCGTTCTTTTAAACCGGCGAAGCGGCGGCTGGAAAGCTCGATCTGAACTTCAATGCCGTTGCACGCCGGCTGCACGTCTATGCCGTAAATATCCTGCGGCGACTGAATGATGCCCTCGGACAGGGAGAATCCCAGCGCGAACAGCTCAAGATCTTTCGGCGAAGCCATCATCACCACATGTGAAATACCGTTATAGACCAGCGCCACCGGCACTTCCTCCGCCAGCCAGTCGGCCTGCGGCTGCGCCAGCGTCCCCTGATGGCTGACTGTCCGCCGGCATGCGCCTGTCGGCAGCGCGATCGTTTGTGGATTAACGCTTTTCACCTGGAATACCTGTGTTCGTGTCGCTGATTCATACCGGTATTATTTCACCGCCTCCCGGCCGATGCGAACTTTTCTCTGCGAACCGCGATCGCGCGTGGATTGCTGGTTGCTTATTTGTTTATTTATGGTTGCAAAAATGTGACCCATCTCGAAGAGTGACTATTCTCCCTGCCTGGGCGCTGTCATAAACGCCGATCCCTGCTTACGATTTAACCATGTTCCCTGACTCACGTTCGTTTTCACATTGCCCCTGTTTTCACTGCGGCTCCGCCGCGTACCCAGACCGCGAGAAGGAGATTGACATGGCATATGACATCGCTGAAAGCCGGACGACGACCGGTGAATACGACGCGCTTAATCTGAAAAAACGTTACGACAACTTTATCGGGGGAGCTTGGGTCCCGCCTGATGAGGGAGAGTATTTTGTTAATCTGACGCCGGTGACCGGCCAGCCGCTGTGTGAAGTCGCCAGTTCCACCTCGCGGGATGTCGATCACGCGCTGGACGCCGCCCACCAGGCGAAAGCAGAATGGGGCGCCATGTCCGTGCAGCAACGCGCGCTGCTTCTGAACCGCATTGCCGACCGAATGGAGCAAAACCTTGAACGTCTGGCGATGGTGGAAACCTGGGATAACGGTAAACCCATTCGGGAAACCCGCGGCGCGGATGTGCCGCTGGCGATTGATCACTTCCGCTATTTTGCCGCCTGCATTCGCTCGCAGGAGGGGGCTATCAGTGAAATCGACGGCGATACCGTGGCCTATCATTTCCATGAACCGCTGGGCGTCGTCGGCCAGATCATTCCCTGGAATTTCCCGCTATTGATGGCCTGCTGGAAAATGGCGCCCGCGCTGGCGGCGGGAAACTGCATCGTGCTTAAGCCCGCCAAGCTGACGCCGGTGTCGGTGCTGGTGCTGATGGAGTTGATTCAGGATATTCTGCCGCCGGGCGTGATTAACGTGGTGAACGGTTCAGGCAGCGAAATTGGCGAATATCTGGCGACCTCGAAGCGCGTCGCCAAAGTGGCGTTTACCGGTTCGACGGAAGTAGGTCAGCAAATCATGGGTTATGCGGCGCAGAACGTGACGCCGGTTACGCTGGAGCTGGGCGGCAAATCGCCTAATATCTTTTTTGCGGATGTGATGGATAAAGAAGACAGCTTCTTTGACAAAGTGCTGGAAGGGTTCACGCTGTTCGCCTTTAATCAGGGCGAAGTCTGTACCTGTCCGAGCCGGGCGCTGGTTCAGGAATCCATCTACGAGCGTTTTATGGAGCGGGCGATTAAGCGCGTGGAATCCATTCGTATCGGTCATCCGCTGGACGACAAAACCATGATGGGCGCTCAGGTGTCCGCCGGACAGATGGATACCATTCTCAACTACATCGATATCGGTAAGAAAGAAGGCGCCCGCGTGCTGACGGGGGGCCAGCGTAAAGCGATGCCCAGCGACCTGGCGCAGGGATATTATCTGGAACCCACGATTCTGTTTGGTAAAAACAGTATGCGGGTGTTCCAGGAAGAGATCTTCGGGCCGGTGCTGGCGGTGACGACCTTCAAAACTATGGATGATGCGCTGGAGATCGCGAACGACACCGAATACGGTCTCGGCGCGGGCGTATGGAGCCGCAACGGCAGCGTGGCCTACCGGATGGGGCGCGGTATTCAGGCCGGACGCGTCTGGACCAACTGCTACCATGCTTATCCGGCGCACGCGGCGTTCGGCGGTTACAAACAGTCGGGCATCGGACGCGAAAACCACAAGATGATGCTGGAGCATTACCAGCAAACCAAATGTTTGCTGGTGAGCTATTCGGATAAACCGCTGGGGCTGTTCTGATTCGCTATCGCGCCTCCGCTTTGCCGGCGGAGGCGCGACGGGCGAGTCCCGGCAATTGAATGTTTTATGCGCGACAACACCATTTTTATACCGCCCGCTGGCGCGCGCCCGAGGTAGGGCGCGCATGGCGGCGTCTCGTATTCAGCCCATTCCCCATTGTATGGCTTATCAACAGGCTCTACCCTGTGCGATATCCTTTGTCTCTCCAAGAGGTTATGCATGACCGGGAAGATCGGCTGGATTGATAACCTGCGGGCGGTGGCCTGCCTGATGGTCGTTCTGATTCATAGCACAACCTACTACATCACCGCCGGCGGCGCGCCGGGCGATACGCACTGGGATGTGGCGAATATCCTTAATTCGGCCTCGCGGGCTTGCGTGCCGCTGTTCTTCATGATTTCCGGCTATCTGTTTTTTGGCGAGCGTAGCGCGCGGCAAAAACATTTTCTGCGGATTGGCTTGTGTATTCTGTTTTATAGCGTCGTCTCGCTGATTTATATGGCGACGCTAACGCCAATCAACCCGCTGAACGCCGCCAGATATTTCCTGCAAAAACCGATTTTTTATCACCTGTGGTTTTTCTATGCGATTGTGGTGATCTATCTGCTCTCACCGTTAATTCACGTCAAGCCCGTGTCGGGCAAGTATCTGGCTATTTTCATCGTGGCGCTGGCGGTGATTGCCAACCCCAATACGGGACAGGTTGATTTTGCCGGCGTTAAGCTATTGCCGGTAAACCTCTATGTCTACGGCGATACCTTTTACTATCTGCTGTATGCGCTGGTCGGCCGGGCGCTCGGCATGCTGGATATTCCCCGGCGCGCGGCGCTGGCGGCCATTCCGGCGTTTATTTTGTGCGTGTTGCTGGTGGCGATGGGAACAAAACATCACTCGTTGCTGAACGATAATTTCAATCAGACGTTTTACCTCTACGGCGGCCCGCTGGTTTTTCTGGCGGCGGTCAGCCTGCTGATGGCGTTCAAACGTTATCTGAACCACCGCGTGCTGCCCGGATTTGATCTGATATCGCGCCATTCGCTGGCGATTTACGGTTTTCATGCGCCGATCATTCACTATCTGCGCACCCACGGTATGGATATCCCGTCGCAGCCGGTGCTGGATATCTTTTACATCTTCAGCGCCGCCTTGCTGGGTAGCCTGCTGTTGTCGATGGCGTTACAGAAAATCGACAGCCGGCGTCTGGTCAGTTAAGGCCGGTTACTCGTCTTGCTGTCTCTGGCGCAGCTGCGCGCGGCGTACACGCAGACCAGCGTCAGGGTTTGCGCGCTCAGCGCGGGTTTGAGCCGCTCCAGCCCGCGACGGGCGGTTGTCGTCTGCAGCAGGGAAAAATGATGCCGGGAATTGATCACGCCGGGGATGATGAGAATACCGCCTGCCGGCAGCGCGACACATCACGTCGCGCTGAAGAGGTGATTTACTCGGGTACGCGCCAGTAGTCGTAATCGATATGTTCAACCTGAAAATTCGTGTCTTCCTTATCGCCGGTCAGCCGGTAGGCGATAGTGAAGGCGAAATCAAACGCGACGCCCAGTCCTTTACCGCTGATCAGGTTGCCGTCTTCGACGACTTTCTCGTTGACGTAGGTTCCGTCGGTCACGTTTTGCCACAGTTCGCCCGAGCACACATAACGTCGGCCTTTCAATAAATGATTGCCGCCCAGTACGCGCGCCGCCGCAGAACAGATTGGGCAGATCAACCGGTTGGCTTCATCGTGGCGGCGAATGAATTCAACCACCAGGGGATTGGCTGCCAGATTGACCGTTCCCTGCGGGCCGCCGGGAATAATTACCGCGTCAAACAGGACATCGCGATTCCTTTCCAGCAGGTCATCGGCAAACATACGAATATTGTGATAGCTGTACAGCTCCAGCCTGTCGTCGCACGACAGCATGGCGACATCTATTTTCATGCGGTGCAGTACATCAATCACCATAATCGCTTCTGCTTCTTCAAAACCGGGAGCCAGCAGAATGGCGACTTTTTTAGACATAGCATCTCCAGCAATATACTGAGGGAGAAAGCAGAATAGCAAAGAATACAAATAAAATGAAACGATGTTTTATTTTTGTAATTTGGGTCGCGTAACCGGTCTTTACCGCTTAGCGTGTTGATGAAATCGCGTTATACTCGACCACTTGGGCGCAAATCGAGTGCGGATTTTTTTTGCCTAAAGCACGACTCTTCTCTTCCTGTGCCGGCAAAAAGATGATTAAATTATCACTCACTTATTTTGCATAAATATGCATTTCCTGAGAGCGGTTTTGCCGATAAGACGAACCGGACCAAACCGCCATTCGGCGAAGTCATGGCCTCTCAGCAATGTATTGCGTAACATAATGGTATAGCAGCTAGTTTCTAGCCATCGATCTTCGAGCAGGGATTTTATTTATGACAACGATTCTCAAACACCTTCCGGTTGGTCAGCGTATTGGTATTGCGTTTTCCGGTGGTCTGGATACCAGCGCCGCACTGCTTTGGATGCGTCAAAAAGGCGCGGTTCCTTATGCTTATACCGCGAATCTGGGTCAGCCGGATGAGGATGATTACGATGAGATCCCTCGCCGCGCGATGGAATACGGCGCGGAAAACGCCCGGCTGGTCGATTGCCGTAAGCAACTGGTTGCGGAAGGTATCGCGGCAATTCAATGCGGCGCTTTCCATAACACCACCGCCGGCGTCACCTATTTCAACACCACGCCGCTGGGGCGCGCGGTAACCGGCACCATGCTGGTTGCGGCGATGAAAGAAGACGGCGTCAATATCTGGGGCGACGGCAGCACCTATAAGGGCAACGATATCGAGCGTTTTTATCGCTATGGTCTGCTGACCAATGCCGAGCTGCAAATCTACAAACCCTGGCTGGATACCGACTTTATCGATGAGCTGGGCGGCCGTCAGGAGATGTCCGAGTTTATGACGCAGGCCGGTTTTGATTACAAAATGTCGGCCGAAAAAGCCTATTCCACCGACTCCAATATGCTGGGCGCGACGCACGAAGCCAAGGATCTGGAGTTCCTGAATTCCAGCATCAAAATCGTTAACCCGATCATGGGCGTTAAATTCTGGGATGAAAACGTAAAAATCGCGGCGGAAGAAGTGACGGTTCGTTTTGATCGCGGCCATCCGGTTGCGCTGAACGGCAAAACGTTCGCCGACGATGTGGAACTGATGCTGGAAGCCAACCGCATTGGCGGACGTCACGGCTTAGGCATGAGCGACCAGATTGAAAACCGTATTATCGAAGCGAAGAGCCGCGGTATTTATGAGGCGCCGGGAATGGCGTTGCTGCATATCGCTTATGAGCGTCTGCTGACCGGGATTCACAACGAAGACACCATCGAACAGTATCATGCCAATGGCCGTCAACTGGGTCGCTTCCTGTATCAGGGACGTTGGTTCGATTCCCAGGCGCTGATGCTGCGTGATTCTTCTCAACGTTGGATCGCCAGCGCCATCACCGGCGAAGTCACGCTGGAGCTGCGTCGCGGCAACGACTACTCCATCCTGAACACCGTTTCCGACAACCTGACCTACAAGCCGGAACGGCTGACGATGGAAAAAGGCGATTCCGTATTCTCGCCGGACGACCGTATCGGTCAGTTGACCATGCGTAACCTGGATATCACCGATACGCGTGAAAAACTGTTCAATTATGCGAGTACCGGGCTGCTGTCGTCTTCCAAGGCCGGCGTGCCGCAGGTCGAGCAGTTGCAGGATAAAAGCAAAAAATAATTCACAGCGGCTCGACAGTTAGCTGATGTGACGGCCCGGCGGCGTTTTGCGTCGCCGGGCTTTTTTTATGGCGTGCTGAGGAATCCCCACAAAAATAATTTTTTTGTATTTTATATTTAAAATGCTGATATTAAATATAAAATCAGTGTTTAAGCTGTTCACCCCATGGCGTAAGAAATTACGCTGAGATGGACGACCCCGCGAATGAGCCGCAAGGATGCGGCTCAAGCCAGTGCCGCGTCGGACAAAAACGCCTGGAGCGTTTTTGAACAGCACTTGTGCTGGCCCGCAGGGCGAGCCCCATGGATGGGGCGAGTATTCCGCGTCACTGGCGGTTCGAAAAAGGGGACGGCCGCCGAAGGAACCGCGTTAGCGGCGTGATTTCAGCCACAAGCCCGGGTCCGGAGGGTGGTGGCGTTTGAACCACCCTGCGTCGGGCGCGTGCTACGACGTAGCAGAAAAATGGCGGCTTTATCGCGCACGAAATATTCTCCGGCGTTACATATTTCAATTTCTGGGGATCCCTCAGCCATCCGGGCCGTCGCAAGCGACGTTAAAAATTTCTCCTGGCAATTTTTTCTTGCGAGCGTGTTTGCAGGGTGGGGCGTATTACCTTTACCCGCGAGCGGCAGGCGTTATCGTGAGTTCTTAGGGAACGCCATTCGCCAGGGACGACATGCAATCACATGATAAGGTATTCAAACTTTTTCTCAGCGATATTGCTGTGGCGCGGGATTTTCTGTCCATCCATCTGCCGCCGGATATAGGTGAACGCTGCGATTTCAACACGCTGCAACTGGAGTCAGCCTCGTTTGTGGATGAAGCGCTGCGCGCCCGGGTATCCGATATGCTCTATTCGCTGGAAACCACTGCCGGAACCGGCTATATCTACTGTTTGATTGAGCATCAGAGCAAACCGGAAAACATGATGGCATTCCGCCTGATTCGTTACTGTCTGGCGGCGATGCAGCAACATCTTGAACAGGGCCATGATCAGTTGCCGCTGGTGGTGCCGCTGCTGTTCTATCAGGGAGAACGCAGTCCGTATCCGTACAGCCTGCGCTGGCTGGATGCCTTTGATGATCCGCTTTTGGCGACCCGGATATACAGCAAGGCTTTTCCGCTGATTGATCTGACCGTGACTTCTGATGAGGAGATTAAAACCCACCGGCGGGCGGCGTTGCTGGAGTTGGTGCAAAAGCATATCCGTACGCGGGATATGCTGGAACTGGCGCGAGACATCGGGTTATTATTTGAACGCTGGCAGGTGCCGCTGAGGCAGAAAAAGGCGTTGTTGTACTACATCGCGCAAACCGGCAATACATCCAGACCAGCCGATTTTATCGAAATAGTGGCGGAGCCGTTGTCAACGGATCGGGAGGAGATAATGACGATTGCACAGCAGCTGAAACAAATTGGATTTGAAGAGGGGTTGCAGGCCGGAGTAATACAGGGAAGAGAGCAAGGCATAGAACAAGGTATAGAACAAGGTATAGAACAAGGCATAGAGCAAGGTATGAAAACCAGCGCGCGGCAGATTGCGCGCCAGTTACTGCTGACCGGCATGGCGCGCGAGCAGGTCCAGCAAATTACCCGGCTTTCCGACGAGGAGATGGCGCAGTTGGCGCTCTCCGCAAACATTTAAGATGATTTATCATTATTTTCTGGGATTCCCAGGTTCCCGGCAATTTTTTATGGCAGGCTATCCCTGCCTGCCACCCTGCGGGCCGTCGCAAGCGACGTTAAAAATTTCTCCCGGAAATTTTTTATGGCGAGCTATCTCTGCCTGCCACCCTTCGGGCCGTCGCAAGCGACGTTTAAAATCGCTCCCGGCGATTTTTTATGGCGAGCTATCCCTGCCTGCCACCCTGCGGGCCGTCGGCGCATTCCACAGCGCAGCATCACATGCTTTGAGGCGATATTCTCATCGTCGCAGCGGGCGTTGATCCGGCATAGCCCAAGCTGCCGGAAGCCATAATGAATCATCGCCCGCACCGCTTCCGTACAATATCCTTTTCCCCAGTTTTCCGCGCCCAGTCAGTAACGCAGATACGGCGTTTCGTTTGCGGAGAGACCATTAAACTTTATACGCCCGGCGCGTGGGTCACATGTACGCCGGGCCTTCTGCCTCCGTTCCACTTACCGTCGATGGCGCGTTCAATCTGCGCGGCAAGCTGTAGCAGCAGGCCGTCGTCGCCCTGGCGCGTTTGCGCCTGAATGCCGAAGGGCAGTCCGTTCTCCTGCGCGGCCAGCGGCAGGGAGATCGCCGGAATGCCGCACAGATTGGATAACGGCGTATAGGCGAAATTTTCCCATAAGTGGGCGAACCAGTCCGTCACCGACGGGTTATCGCTTAGCGTCAGGTACTCCATGGTGCCGATCTTCGGCGTCGGCAGCGCGGTGATGGGGGTGAGGATAATATCCCAGGACTGGAAGAAAGCGCCAAAGGCGCGAGATGTGTTGTTGAATACGGTCTGCATCGCCGCGCGTTCGCTGAAGGAAATATCTTTGCCGGCCTGCCAGATGCGGATATTGATGGGTTCGATCCGATCCGACGGCGGCGCGTCCAGCCGCAGGTTTTTGAGCATGGCGGAAATCGTCTGCGCAAAGTTGCTGATATAACAGGTGGTTTGCGCCGCAAAGGCGGCGCGAAAATCCACCTGCGGCGTCACCCATTCCACATGGTGGCCCAGATCGGCCAGAAAACGGCCTGTTTTCTCCAATTCGGCGACAAAATGCGGCGTAGCCCGATAGTCGCCCCATTCATGGGAAAGCGCGATGCGCAGCGGCGCGGGGTCGCGCGCAATCAGCTCGCGGTAGCTTTCCGCCGCCGTCCAGTAGGGCATGAACTCTCCCGGCGCGCCGCCGCGACAGTGGTCTACAAAGGCGGCGGTGTCGCGCACCGTGCGGGTATGGCACCCCTGAATCGACACCAGACCGGTAAGATCGGAGGCGTAAGGCGCGATGGAGAACACCCCGCGCGAGGGTTTCAGGCCGATATTGCCGTTAAATCCGGCGGGAATGCGGATCGAGCCGCCGCCGTCGGTCGCATGGGACATCGGTACGATGCCGGCCGCCACCGAGGCCGCCGTACCGGCGGAGGAACCGCAGGTGGTGTAGTCCGGATCCCAGGGGTTTCGGGTGATATAGAGCGCCGGATTTTCCGCCGAACTGCATACGCCGAATTCCGGCGTGGTGGTGCGGCCGATGAGATTCAGACCGGCCTGACGCATTTTGCCGACCAGAAAGCTGTCGCTCTGCGAGCGGTTGCCCTGCATCAGCAGCGATCCCATCTCTTGCAAACGGCCTTTCAGGGTCGGCCCCAGATCTTTCATCAGAAAAGGCACGCCGGCGAAGGCGCCCTGCGGGTTCATGCCGTCTTTCAGCGGGTCGGCGACCACATCGTCGAATACCTCAACCACCGCGCTTAACGTGGGATTCAGCAGGGCAATGGCCTGTGCGGCCTGTGCGGCCAGCTCGGCCGCGCTGACGTCGCCCTTACGTATCAATTCCGCCAGTCCCACCGCGTCATAGGCCGACCATTCATCCCAGTCCATCACTTGTGACTTCATATACCACTCCAGGTTGCAACATTAAGGGCAGCGTCCGCTATGGAAATGACGTGATATGCCCGAAAAATAAGCCGGTTATTTCATCAACGCCAAACGCGGCGCCGCAGCCAGCAGACGACGCGTGTAATCATGCCGGGGCTGGCCGAATAGCTGGGCGGTGATGCCTTGTTCAACCACCTCTCCCTGATGCATCACGATGACGCGATCGCAAAGCTGGGCCGCGACGCGCAGATCGTGGGTGATGAACAGCAGCCCCAGCCCCAAATCCCGCTGTAATTCGCGCAGTAGGTCGAGGATTTGCGCCTGCACCGATACATCCAGCGCGGAGACGGCTTCATCCGCCACCAGCACCTGAGGATCGCAGGCGATGGCGCGAGCGATGGCCAGCCGTTGCCGTTGTCCGCCGGAAAACTGATGCGGATAGCGATCGAGCGACGCGCGCGGCAGGTTGATGCGATCCATCAACGCTTCGGCGGTGTGGCGGGCCTGCTGCCGGCTCTGACCAAAATTCATCGCGCCTTCCATGATCGAAGATCCGATGGTGCGGCGCGGATTCAGCGATCGGTTCGGATCCTGAAAAACCACCTGAACGCGCGAACGCAATGTCCGCACCTGGGATTCGGGCAAGGTTTGTACTTCGCGGTCTCCCCATAGGATCTTGCCCGAACTGGGCGCGATCATGCGGATCATGCAGCGTGCGAAGGTAGATTTCCCTGAGCCGGATTCCCCCACGATGCCGACGGTTTCGCCGCGGTGAACCGCGACGCTGGCCTGCCGCAGAGCGTCGAAGCGTTTGCTGCGCCCCAGCCAGTCGCGGCTGACATAGGTTTTGCCGACCGACTGGCCCACCAGCAGCGGCGGGAGGCGATTGCCGGGCGGCTGGCGCGGCGGCGGCGGCGTAATATCGGGGACCGCCGCCAGCAGTGAACGGGTATAGTCGGTGGCGGGATGTCGCAGCACCTGTTCGCAGGCGCCCTGTTCCACCATCTCGCCGCGATACATCACCAGGATGTGGTCGGCGATTTCCGAGACCACGCCCATGTCATGGGTAATGAAAAGCACCGCGCTGCCCTGTTCCGCCTGGAGTTCGCGGATCAGCTTAAGGATTTCCGCCTGCGTGGTGACATCCAGCGCGGTGGTGGGTTCATCGCAAATCAGCAACTGCGGTTTAAGGACGATCGCCATCGCGATAACGATGCGCTGGCGCTGGCCGCCCGAGAGCTGGTGCGGATAGCTTTTGTAGATACGCGCCGGGTCGGGCAGACGCACCCGCTCGAACATCGCCAATATTCTGGCCTTGCGTTCGGCGGCGGGCCAGTGGGTATGCGCGCGCAGCAGCTCGTCAACCTGTTCTCCGCAGCTATGAACCGGATTCAACGCGGTCATCGGCTCCTGAAAAACCATCCCCATACTGGTGGCGCGCAGCTGGCGCATCCGCCGATTGCTGGCGTAATGGCCTGAATCCAGCAGCGTATTGCCCGCCAGCCTGATCGTGCCGCTGTTGATGCGCAGCTCTTTGGCCATCAATCCCATGATGGTAGTGGCCAGAACCGATTTTCCCGAACCTGATTCGCCGACCACGCACAGCGTTTTTCCTGCCTCGATCGCCAGATCGAGCTGTTGAATGGCGTACGGACGGTCGGCATCCGCCGGCAGAGCGACCTGTAGGTCGACGATTTGCAACACCGGGGCGTTATGTTCAAGCTTGTTCATCAGATTTCCCCTACAGCCGTTTTGAGAATTTGGGATCGAGGACATCACGCAGGCCATCGCCGAGCAGATTGATGGCCAGCACCGAGGGAACCAGGAATAGCGCGGGGAACAGCACATCCCCCGGACGTTGCGAGAACATCACGCGGCCTTCGGCCATGATGTTGCCCCAGGTGGGAATGTCGGCGGGGAGCCCTAAGCCGAGAAAGCTGAGGATCGCTTCCGTCAGCACCGCCGACGCCGCGACAAAGGTGCCTTGTACAATCAGGGGCGCCATGGCGTTGGGTAAAATATCGCGCCACAGGATCATCATATTGCTGGTCGCCAGCGCGCGCGCCGCTTCAACAAAGGCTTCCTGGCGCAGACTGAGCACCAGCGAGCGCACCAGCCGCGTGACCCGCGGCACTTCGGGTACTGCGATGGCGATGATGACCGTGGTCAGATTGCCGCCGAATATGGCGACCAGCGTTATGGCCACCAGTACCGAGGGGATCGCCATCAGGCCGTCCATCATGCGCATCAGCAGCATATCCAGCGTGCGGAAATAGCCCGCCAGCATGCCGAGCAGGCAGCCGGCCAGAATGGCGGTCAGCGCGGTCATCAGGCCGACGGTCAGCGAGATGCGCGTGCCATAAAGCACGCGGCTCCAGATATCGCGTCCCAGACTGTCGCTGCCCATCCAGAAGGTATGCGGGATTTGCGTGCCGTCCAGCAGGGTTACCAGGCCGTGGGTGCCGGCGTTGACGGAAATGAAATTCATGTCCATCACGCCGGGGTCGAAAGTCCCGAGCCAGGGCGCGCCGATCCCCATCATGGCTAACGCCGTCAGGGTCAGCACGCCGATTTTTACCGAAGTATTACGCCAGAGTCGTTTAGCTGTATTCATTATTCATCCCGGATGCGCGGATCCAGCCACAGATAGCTCAGATCTATCAGGAAATTCAGCAGGATATAGGTCACGGCGAAGAACAGAACCACGCCTTGCAAGACCGGAAAATCCCGGTTGAGTACGGCGTCCACCGTGAGCTGTCCCAGGCCGGGAATGGCAAACACCGTTTCCGTCACCACCACGCCGCCAAGCAGCAGGGCGGCGCTGACGTCGCCACCGGCACCGCCGCCACCCTGAGCGCGTGATGCCTGAGCACCTGTAGTTCGGTGATGCCTTTGGCGCGCGCGGTGCGAATGAAATCTTCGGTCAAGGCTTCGCTGACCGCCGCGCGCGTTACCCTGGCGAGCAGCGCCACATAGGTCACCGACAGCGTGAGACAGGGGAGAATCAGGTTGTTCAACCAGGGGAGAACGCCCTTTGACAGCGGGTTATAGCCCTGCACCGGCAGCCATTGCAGCTTGAGCGCCAGCACATAGATCAGCAGGTAGCCAATCACAAACACCGGTATGGAGAAGCCGACCACGGAACAGGACATCACGCAGCGATCCAGCCAGCCGCCCATGCGCCAGGCCGCCAGCGCGCCCAGCGGCAGCGCGATCAGCACGGTGAACAGCAGCGTGCCGAACGTCAGCGACAGGGTGGGTTCCATGCGCTGCATCAGCAGCGAGGTCACCGGCTGATTCATGAAAAATGAGTAGCCGAAATCGCCGTGCAGCACGCCCTGCGCCCAGATGACGAACTGCTTCCACAGCGGCAGGGTCAGGCCCAGTTGCTCGCGGATGCGGTCGATATCCTCGTTGGTGGCGCTGTTGCCGCCGATAACCGCGGCGGGATCGCCGGGAATCAGCCGGACGATCATAAAAATGGCGACCGCGACCACCAGCAGAACAGGGAGTGTCGCCAGCAGGCGTTTGCCGGTAAATGTCAACATGCTCGTTCCTCGTTGCGACTAGCCAACTGGTCGACGGGCGCCTGCGCGCCCGTCGGGATCACTGCTTGCGGATATTCCAGTACACCTGAGCGCCGGAAGACACCAGCCCGGTTACGTTGGAACGGACGGCCGCCCGCAGTTCGTACTGGCCCAGCGGCACATGGGTGACGGTTTCAAAGGCGCGTAGCTGAATTTGCGTGGCGAGTTTTTTCTTCTCTCCTTCGTCCATGGTGCGGGCGAAGCGGGCTTTCAGCGCTTCCAGTTCAGGATCGTCCTGCCAGCCGAACCAGCCTTTTTCGCCGCGCGCGTTCATCATCGCCATGGTTAGCGGGTTGAGGACGTCCTCCGCCGCCCAGGCGGTCATAAACGCATTCCAGCCGCCGGCTGAAGGCGCGTCTTTTTTGGCGCGCCGGGCCACCAGGGTCTGCCAGTCCATATTCTGCAAATCGACCTTGAAGCCGGCTTGCTCAAGCTGCTGTTTGGCGACCAGCGGCAGTTTGGCGATGGTCGGGGAGTCGGTGGGGCGCATCAACACAACCGGCTGGCCCTGGTAGCCGGCCTCTTGCAGCAGCGCCTTGGCTTTTTGCGGATTGGCTACGCCGGTGAACTCGCCGGTCTCGTCCGAGGCGAAAGTAGTGCCGCAGGGATACATGCTTTTACAGAATTTTTGCAGTTCCGGCACGCCGATTTGCACGCGCAGCATTTGCTGTTCGCCCAGAGCCAGCATGGCGGCGCGACGAATACGCGCATCGTTGAACGGCGGTTGCAGGAAATTAAAGCGGATGATTTGCAACATGCCGATCGGCTGCGCCTTGACCAGATTGATATTGGGGGTTTTGCCTAATGCGGGGATTTGTTCGAACGCCGGCTGTTCCAGAATATCGGCTTCACCGTTGATCAACGCGTTAAACTGCGTTTGCGGATCGCGGATGATCAGCCACTCCACGCGGTCAATGTAGACTTTTTTCCCGCCCGTGGTGCCGGAAGGCGGCTCATCGCGCGGCACGTAGTAAGGGTTTTTCACGTAGACCACCCGTTCGCCGGATTTGAACTCGTCGTTCTTGAACATATAGGGGCCGGAACCGAGGGTGCTGCGGATCTGCACGTCGCCGGATGTCTGGGCGACCGCCTTCGGCATGATAAACGGCACGTTGGAAGAGGGTTTGCCCAATGCCTCCAGCATCATGCCGAAGGGTTCTTTCAGGGTGAGGGTAAAGGTTTTCGCATCCACCGCCTGATAGCGCTCGACGAACGACGCCAGTACGCTGCCAAAGCTGTCGCGCGTGGACCAGCGTTACAGGGAAGGGATCACGTCATCGCTGGTCACCGGCGTACCGTCGCTGAATTTCAGCCCGTCGCGCAGGACGAATGTCCAGGTCAGGTTATCATCAGATACCTTCCAGCTCTCTACCATCTGCGGCTTGATGTTGCCGTCGATATCGGTGCCGAACAGCGTGTCGTAAATCATATAGCCATGATTACGGGTCACGTTGGCGGTCGTCCACATGGGATCGAGCGAGACCAGGTTGCTGCTGGGGATGATTTTCAATACGTCGGCAGGGGTTTCGGCAAAAGACGACAGGCTGAAAAACGTCGCCAGCAGGCCGCAAATAATTCGATGTGAGGTTATTTTTGTGGCTATTTTATCGATAAATGCATTTTTAACCGTTATTAATTTCATAATATCCCCGATGATATCAATACCCGTCATGTTTTAAGTCGCCTGCGGCCGTTCTGTTACTTAAAATTTATTGGGTATAACAGGTTAAGTGGAATGGAAAGCAAAAAGCATTACTGGCATGGCGCGCCGCTAATAAAATAAAACGATCTCCTCCTGCTGCTAAAAACACTACAAAAGTCTGATTCACGAGACTATCACAACATCAGCGACTCAGTGTTGATAAAAAGTAGACGCCTGGCTGCGTTCATCAAACAGGGAATTAAAATCATTATCTTTATTTATCAGTTAATTATTGTTTTGTCTGCGATTCTGTGCAGGCAAAAGGTAGCCAATAAGACGCGTCATGGCGGCGGTGCCGCATCGTAGTGCAGTGTGAAAAGAGATATTATTATTAGTTATGAATAGGCATTTCATAGTAAATGGATGTTTTTAATTAATAATTGATAAATGCAGGCGCCGTCGTTCATTTTTTTATTCTTTATCCTGGCGTGATGCACTGATTTCCTATGCTAAGTTGCACTGACATAGTGCAATTTGGCTGTTTTTTTTAGCCATAAGAAAATAGACTGTATTAAATGGGGTTTCGTTTTTTTACCTAAAGCGAGCAATGAAAAGGTCTGAGCCGGAATAAAACAAGATAAACGGAGAATGGCATATTTATTGCTGAGGCAGTGGAATAGAACCGTTATTTGCAGGAGTCGTCATGCAACTCAGGGCATTACGATATTTTAATGAAGTGGCGCAATGCGTTTCGTTACGTAAAGCGGCCACCCGACTCTATGTGACGCCCAGTGCGGTAAGCCGCCAGATTGAACAGCTGGAGCATTTTTATGGCGCTTCGCTGATTGAACGGAATCCGCGCGGCATCCGTTTAACACGAGAAGGCGAGTTTCTTGCGCAGGCGGTCAGCGCCACGTTGCGCGAACTGGATCATGTGAAGGAACATATTGCCAACAGTCAGGGGGTGGTGGCGGGCACCATTCGGATGTTCGTCAGCGAGAGCTTAATCGCCAGCATGCTGGCGCCGGTGCTGGCGAAATTTTCCCAACAGTACCCCAAAGTGCAGTTTCAAATCGAAACCGGCAGCGCGCCCCGTATTGCGGATGCGTTTCGCGCCGGAGAAGCGGATATCGGGCTGACCTTCTACATGCCGCCCTGCGCCGAAATTGAAGTGACCCACCATTGCGATGTATGGCATCGGGTTCTGGTGCCGAAAGGACATGCGTTCACCGAACGCCACTCCATCACCATACGAGATCTTGCCGGCCAGCCGCTGGCGATACCCAATTCCACCTTCTCCACCCGGCAAATCATCGAAGCCGCGGCACGAAAAGAGGGCGTTCAGCTTAATGTCGCCTACACCACCAGTTCGGTGGAAGTACAAAAATCCCTGGCTCGGGCCGGTATCGCCTTGCTGGTGCTGCCGCAGGCCGCGCGCCAGAATCGGGATCTGGGGGATGGCCTGGTCGCCGTCCCGTTGCTGGATCCGCTGATTGAGCGCGTACGGGTCGATCTGTGTCTGCCCCGGCAGAGGACGTCATCCATCGCCATCAAAACCTGCCAGAGTATGCTGGCGCAAATTATGGCGGATTGCTCGATTTAATCAGATCACGGGGAGCGACGACGCCTTGTTCCGGGATGTTAATCGTAACCTGATAAGGTGAGATTTTTAAAACAATCGCTTATCGCCGAAATCGTCGCCTGAACGCGCCCCGCCGACCAGACGTCCGGATTGACCACCAGCCAGATGTCGGCGGGCTCGCTGCGGGCGGGCATAACGTTTATCAGTTCAGGACAGCAGCGTTGCATGATTTCCCGCGCCATCATGCCGATACCCTGGCCCTGGCGAAGGGCTTCGATGTACATCCACTGCGAATTGGTTTCCAGCACGATACGGCCATTGGTCAGGGGCTCCCCGCACAGCCTTTGCCAGTATTGCGGCACGGTTTCCTGTGGAAACATCACCAGATCGTGGCCGGAAAACGCATTGCCGGGTACGGGTCGGCCTCGCCGGGAAACATATTCCCCGGAGGCATACAGACCAAGCTGCAACGTCGCCAGACGGCGGATGATTAAATTGCTATCCGTGGGACGGGCGCTGCGTACCGCCAAATCGGCTTCACCGCGCCGGATATCCACCACGCCGGGGGCGGTGGACAGGGTTATCGTAATGTTGGGGCAGGCTTGTTGGAGTTCACGCAGCGCCGGCAGCAAAAAACAGCGGGCCAGCGAGTCGGTGGAAGCAATATGCACTTTGCCCGCTAAAGACGCATTCATCCCCATGCTTTTTCGTTCGATAGATGCCGCCGTCGCTTCCATCCGTTCGATATCGGGCAGCAGTTGCTTCCCGCTTGCCGTCAGACGATAGCCTTCCGGAGAACGATGGAATAACGAGGTATTCAGTTCTTGCTCCAGCGAGCGTAATCGGCGGGCAACCGTTGCCTGATCGACGCCCAGGCAGGCGGCGGCGGCGCGTAAACTTCCAGTACGGGCGACGGCTAATAAATAACGGGCGTTGTCCCAGTTCATCATCCCCTCTGCATTTTTGCTGCGGATAAGTCTATTTCCGCTGCGTTTTCAACTCATCCTTCTCTTTTTACACTCGTAGCCCTGTTCCGCCAATAGGGGAAAATGATGTCGCCGCTGAGTTTGGTCACCGATGAACCGCGTCAGGTTCATACCCTGCTGACGCTGTGTGCCGGAATGTTTATGGCGATTCTGGACGTCAATGTGATTAATATCGCCACGATGAATATTCAGTCCGAGTTTCATGCATCCCTCTCCGCGGTGACCTGGGCCGTGGATGCTTATAATCTGACGCTTTCCGGGCTGATGCTTTCGGCGGGGGTTCTGGCCGATCGCTACGGCGCCCGACGTATGTGGTTGCTTGGCCTGGTCGTGTTTACCGGCGCATCGGTCGGTTGCGGCATCAGCGGGTCGATGCCGCAATTAATTCTGCTGCGTCTGGCGCAGGGTGTGGGGTCGGCGCTGTTTATTCCCGCGTCATTTTCATTGCTGTCGGTTATCTGGTCGGATAATCAGTCGCGACAGCGGGCGATAGGGCTGTTTGGCGGCATGGTATCGGTGGCGGCGGCAGCGGGACCGGTACTCGGCGGCTTTCTGGTCGGCTATTTCAGCTGGCGCGGTATCTTCTTGATTAATTTGCCTATTGGGTTGTATGGCGTGCTGACCGGTTGCCGCCTGCTGCCTTGTTCGTTGGCGAATCCGGGAAAAGGGCTGGATATGGCGGGACAGATTTTGGCGATCGCCACGCTGGGCTGCATCAGCTATGTGCTGATACAGCTTCCGGCGCAGGGATGGTCGCATAGTCTGTTACCGTTTATGACGCTGTTTGCGCTGATATGCGGAGCGGGTTTCATCGTAGTGGAACGGCGCGCCGTTTCCCCCATGCTGCCGTTATCTTTCTTTCGCCGTCGCGCGTTTAACCTCGCCAACCTTACCGGTTTTTTGATTAACGTCTGCTATTTTGGCAGCCTTTATGCCCTGAGCCTGCTTCTACAGCAGCACCTGCGCTATACGCCTTTGCAGACCGGGATCGCGCTGCTGCCGCTGGCGGCTTGTCTGATGGTCGGCAATTTATTGGCTGGCCGCTCAATGTCGCGCTGGGGCGTGAAAAAACAGATGATCGCCGGATTGCTGCTGAGCGCCATGGGATATGCCGGCATGTTGTGTTTAGACGAACAGGTAACGTTTCCCGTGGTGATAGCGATGGCGCTGCTGGCCGGCGGCGTGGCATTTGTGGTGCCGCCGATGACCGCGACGGTGTTGTCCGGCCGTTCCCCGGATACCGCCGGCACGGCGTCGGCAGCCCATACCGCTTTTCGCCAGATTGGGTCGTTAATGGGTATCGCTCTGGCCGGCCTGATATTTTCGCTGGCGGCCTCGCCATTGACGCTGCTGATGGCGCTGGCGGCGCTGATTCACATACTGCTGGCGTTAGTGATTGCCTGCATGTTGAGCATGGATGATTGAGCCCTCGCTTGCGGCAGGTTGGGTTACGGTATTTTGGCCTGACGACATTGCGCCATTATCCCGATCGCCTGTTGCAGCCACTGGAGCACGTCGGGCGTCATCCAGGTTCCTTTCAGCATATGCGGCTCCTGCTGCATGGCGAAATGAAATTTTTGCTGCGTGACGGGATCTTCCCCCGCATACGACTGGAAGAGTTCAAGCCAGTTTTCCGCCAGCGCCTGTCCGTCCTCGGACGCCGGATCGAGCCTGTCCCGGCTGGCCTGATGCAGCTTCGCCACCAGCGGCGGCCACTCCATCAGGCGATCAAAATAGTGCGTCCGGGTAAAGGCCAGCTCTTCCGGCGTGAGATAATGCTGCCAGATAGCCAGCTTGCTTTCGGCGAAGGCGCGGGTGATGTAGTCGGTCATCTGTGCGGTAATTCCGGTCAGTTCCCGCATTTGCGGCTCGACGCTGTGCATCGCGTTCAGCCGGTTTAAAAACTCCGCTTTCCCCGCGGTATCCTGCTCCAGCCGCTCCATCCAGCGGATCGCCAGATCTATCGCCCGCGGATCGGCCTCATCGACTTTCTGCGACATCAGCGTTTGCGCTTCCATCACCAGCGCCGCCCAGAGGGATGACAGTCGTTCGCTCTGCGAGACGAACGGCAACTGCTGCAACTCTTCTTTGCTAAACCAGCGATCATACATATTCATTAACTCCAGAGTCTGTAACCAGGACTCCAGGTCAGGCTCTTCTCCAGCCGCCAGCTCCGTACGCAAAAAAACCAACTGGTCGCGCAGCGTATTAATGCTGCGCATGTGTTTATCCAGCAAGGCGATTTGCGCGTCGAGAAGTTCCGGCATAGAGAGCGTATCCTGCTCCAGAAAATCCTTGATCTCGGCAAGCTCCAGCCCCGCTTTTGCCAGCGCCTGAATCATATGCAGGCGCTGAACATCCGCGAGATTATACAGCCGGTAACCCGCCGCGCTTCTGGCGGAAGGCAACAGCAACCCTGTTTGCTCGTAGTGGTGTAAAGTACGAACGGTGATCCCGGCGCGTTTCGCCAGTTCCCCCACTTGTATCAACATCGCTGCTCCTTGTCCTTAGCCAGTTGCGCTACTCTGCGGCCTTACGTTACGTGAGGGTCAAGACAATATGCAAAAAATGCCTGAAGGCGTTAAATACCCCGCTTAAGCGCCTCTTCGAGATCTGCTGACGAAGCGCGGCCAGTGGCGTTCAGCGCTTGTTAGCTGTTGTTCTGCCGTTTTAGCACAATAGAGCAGGTGTATCGGTCCGCGGGATGGATCGATACCGTGGTTTCAAACGTTTCACCGTTGCGATCGATATAGCGGCGTATGATTTTCAGGGCGGGCGAACCGTTTTCAACGCCAAGCGCTCTGGCTATCCTGGCGGGAATGCTGACGGCGGAAATGGTCTGCCTGACTTCCTCGCTCTGCACGCCATAGTGTTCTTCGATTAAATCGCTGATTAACGCGAACGGATCGCTGCGCACCAACTGGCGTATTTTGCTGTACCTTGGGCTCGCGTAACTGTCGGTCCAGCATATCGGTTCATCTTTTTTCTCGCTGTCTTCACGGATACTGGCGATATGCAGCCAGCGCGCGCCGGGCGCGCCGCCGATGATTTGGGAAAGCTCATAGTCCGCAACGATTTCATCGATCTTCTTCACGACCCGCAGATTGTTTTTCGCCAGGAAAAATAAATCTTCAAGACATGCCAGCGGATGGTTGAGTCCTTGGTTTGCCGTTCTGTCGGCCACCAGGGTGCCGATACCTTTACGGCGCAGAATTAATCCCTGCTCGGTCAGCTCGCGCAGTGCTTCGCGTACCGTATGACGGCTGACCTGATACTGTTCGCACAATTCCAATTCGGACGGCAAAAGCGAGCCTGCCGGAAACTGGCCGGACGCGATGTTTTGAACCAGTTCACGCGAAATACGTTTATACAAAGATTCTTTCATAGGTAACGGCTTCAATAAATATTGATGATCCCCATCACAAAGGGATAGAAAAAAACTTCCCTTTAAATGTCCGTACATTTTATCTTGTCTGCACAAATTAAATGTACGGACATTTGATGTTGTTCGGCCATTTGACCGGCTGCGTATGTCTCATCATCGTACGGCATTCAACAGATAGTCGCCGCGTTCCGACGTAAGGCATGTCGCATTTTATCACCCTTCATGATGTATCAAGGATTCTTTTATGGCCTCGAATGTACTTGATTCAATTTTATTTCGTGATTCTTTCGGCACACCGGAAATGCGCGCTATTTTTGACGACCACGAACTGATTCGCAAATACGTGGAGGTGGAAATCGCGCTGGCGAAAGCTCAGGCTCGCTGCGGCGTTATTCCTGATGCGGCCGCGCGGGAAATCGCCGCCAAATGCGACGCCGACGCGCTGGATTTCGATCTGCTGCGTCACGAAACGGAAATCGTCGGTTATCCCATTCTCCCGCTGGTGCATCAAATCTCTAAGCAGGCGGGGGAGTCCGGCGGTTATGTCCACTGGGGCGCAACCACGCAGGACATTATGGATACCGCCGTGGTGCTGCAAATCCGCGACGCTTTTGAACTCATCAAAGCGGATATCAAAACGCTGCGCGGCACGCTGGCCGATCTGGCGCAACGTTACCGCAATACGCCGATGGCGGGTCGTACCCATTTACAGCAGGCGTTGCCGGTGACATTCGGCTACAAGGCCGCGATCTGGCTGGATATTTTTGATCGTCATGAAGAGCGTCTTCAGCAAGCCAGCCCGCGTATTCTGGTCGGCGAGTTCGCGGGCGCCGCCGGCACGCTGGCCTCTCTGGGCGATAAAGGGCTGGATGTGCAAAAAGCCATGATGGAGGAGCTGGGCCTGGGCGTGCCGGTTTCAACCTGGCACGTCGCGCGCGATGGGTTTGCCGAAGCGGTCAATTTATTGGCGTTGATCACCGGTTCACTGGGCAAGATTGCCTATGACGTGATGCTGATGGCTTCCAACGAGTTCGGCGAGCTGTATGAGCCGTTCGTGAAAGGCCGCGGCGCCAGCAGCACCATGCCGCAAAAACGTAATCCTATCTCCAGCGAATTGATGCTGGCCTGCGCCAAGGGCGTGCGTCAACAGGCGGGTTTGATGCTGGACGCCATGGTGCAGGATTTGGAACGCGCCACCGGGCCGTGGCACGCGGAATGGATCGCCATCCCTGAAAGTTTCGTGTTGACGGCCGGCGCGTTGCATCAGGCCAAATTTATGCTGAGCGGACTGATCGTGGACGAAGAGGCGATGGCCAGAAATCTCGATATGACCAAAGGACTGATCGTTGCGGAAGCCGTCATGATGGGGTTGGCGCCGTATATCGGCCGTCAGGATGCGCACGACATCGTTTACGACGCCTGCCGGATAGTGAACGAGCAAGGCGGTCGTCTTGCCGATGTGTTGAATGCGATGCCCAGCGTTTCCAGCCGTCTTGATGCTGAATTAATAGAACGACTGACGAACCCGGCTAATTATCTCGGCATGGCGCCGGCCATGGTCGATCAGGTATTAAAAAGTTCGGCCGCGCGCAATTAATTCACGCTAATCGTACAACGATTGAGGAGATGATTATGTCATCTGGATCGTCTACGGGGAAAAAGCTGATTGCCGCCATTATTCCTGTCGCCATCGGCGGAATAATCTGGTTTTCTCCTGTCCCGGAAGGTCTCACGCCTCAGGCATGGCATATGTTTGCTATTTTTGCCGCGACTATCGCGGCAATTCTAACCCAGCCATTACCCTCTGGCGCAGTGATGTTAATTGCGCTGTGCGTGACCATATTCACCAATACATTAACTGAAGCAAAAGCATTATCCGGTTTTTCCAGCGGCACCGTATGGTTGATATTTTGCGCTTATATTCTTTCTCTCGGTTTTGTGACTTCCGGTCTGGGGAATCGAATTGCGTATAAAATGCTGTCGTTATTCGGCGGCAGCAGTCTCGGTATCGCCTATTCATTAGGGGTATCCGATTTGATCATGGCGCCGGCCATGCCTTCGGTAACGGCACGATCGGGCGGCATTATTTTTCCGATAGCCCGTTCGATTAATGTCGTTCTTGGCTCTGCGCCGGGCGAGACCGGGAAAAAGATCGGTGATTTTCTCACTATGGTCTGTTTTCAGTTTACGCCGATCACCGGCGCGATCTTCCTTACCGGAATGGCGGCCAACCCGCTGGTCACCAGTCTGGCGAAAAACTCTTTGCAGGTGGAAATCACCTGGGGAGGCTGGTTTATCGCGGCAGTGGTTCCCGCTATGGTGTGCTTTTGCCTGATGCCGCTGCTGCTGTATAAAATGCTTAATCCCGAGTTAAAACGCACTCCGGAAGCGAAAGAGATGGGGCGTCGCTCGCTGGAAACGCTAGGCCCCATGACAAGGGTGGAGAAAAAGGTCGCCATTGGCTTTATTCTCGCGCTGGTTGGATGGGGAACCAGCTTGATCACCGGGTTATCCGCCACATCGATTGGGCTCGGACTGGCCGCCTACCTGTTTGCCGTCGGCGCCGTCGACTGGAAAGCGTTGCTTAAAGATCATGCGGCCTGGGATACCGTCATCTGGTTCAGCGTGATTATCAGCCTGGCCGGCGGACTTTCCGAACTGGGCTTTATTAAATGGATGGCCGCGATATTAGGCGACTCTGTTGATGGCTTTGGCGCGATACAAACATTTGTATTATTGGGGGTGCTGTATATTTACGTGCATTACCTCTTTGCCACCGCCTCCGGCCATGTTGCGGCGCTGTATGTTCCTTTTGCCGCGACGGCCATCGCCGCAGGCGCGCCGCCGATGATGGTCGCCATTTGCTTCGGTATTTTTAGCAACCTGATGTGGAGCACCACGGAATATGGCGGCGGGCCGGGGCCGATTTATTTTGCCCAGGGATATTTTGAACGCGCGCGCTTCTATAAAATTAACTTTGTCATTGTCACCTTTAATGTGTTCCTGATTTTCGCCGTCGGTTTGGCATGGTGGAAATTACTCGGTTACTACTAATAAGTCATAAAATAAGGCCGTATCCCTTATTTAACGAATAGGCGGATAGGGCCTTTTTTTGCGGTAAGTTGCCATCCTCTGCATATAAAATCATTTATCATTGCGGTTTTAAGCTGAAATTATCCTGTTGGCATACGCGATAAGTGGTTTATAATCTTCACACTTCCAGTTGCCTGTGTGTTGGCGTTGTTACTTGGCCGCTTCAGTTGCCGCCTTCCTGCAACTCGAATGCGCTATTTAAGAATTCAAAGAATAGGCGCTCCCAGCATGAGTAAATTAAAAGCAAACGGCACAATCGAGGTGTTCTCTAGTGGCGAAACGTGTTATTGATTTGATAATAAAACTTGTCCTGTTTTTTGCGGTAATGATGATGGTTGCTAAATTTGGGCATTATGATGATTTGGTCAACAACATCATGAACAAGTACGTCAGCTTCGATACCGCCGATAAATTAGGTAAATTGCTCTTCGGAGAGGCCGATCCAGAACCTTACGAATCAGTCAGCTATTACATCAACATTCTTATTAATCTTCTCATCAGTGTGCCATTACTCAGTGCGATGATAACTGTTTTTAATGTTATAACTAACCGAGTGAAATTCACTGAACACCTGAGTGAATGTGCTTTGTCTATTGTGAGACGGTTTGTAAAAATATTTACTTTTACTTTTCTGTTTTTGGGGGTATTTAGAATATTTCCCTATGAAATTTTTATCTCTGATAATCAAAGGATTTCTTTTGCCACTATGGCGACAGTAGTGGGTTTTAATCTTTTGATAACGATTGTTTTCTATTATTTCAGCGCTAGATTAGTAAATAAACGGAATTGGTAAAATGCCAATTACGGTGATAGGTAGCTGAAAGATGATGGCGGTACAGATATTAAGGGGATCTAACATCATCTTCTGTATTACGACGTCAGTTTTTTGGCCGCCAGTAGCGTCGCCTCGCGGCGTGTTGCGATGAAATCAGCGATTTTTTCTCGCGCGGCGGCAACCTGCTCCGGCGTGGCTGAACGAGGCGAACCGCTGCGAAAGGGCGGGGCTGGGTCATACTCCATCTGCAATTGAATCGCCTGCGCCGTTTCCGCGCCATACAGTTCAGCCACCAGCGTCAGAGCAAAATCAATACCGGAGGTCACCCCTGCGCCGGTTATGCGATTACCATCGCGCACCACGCGTTCATGTACGGGTATCGCCCCCAGCAAGGCCAGTTGATCGACGGAAGTCCAGTGAGAAGTGGCCCGATAGCCTTGCAACAATCCCGCCGCGCCCAGCACCAGCGATCCGGTGCATACCGAGGTAATCAACCTCGCCTGTTGTGCCTGACGGCGTAAAAAGCACAGTGTTTCTTCATCCGACATCAGCGCAATCTGACCCGGCCCCCCAGGGACGCAAACCACATCCAGCAGCGGACAGTCGGCAAAGGTGGTGGTGGGCAGCATCGCTAAACCGCGATCGGAATACACCGGTTCACGGTTTTTCCAGATAAGGTGAGTTTGCACGCCAGGCGTGCGGGCAAAGACCTCAAAAGGGCCGGTAAGATCGAGCTGTGTCAGTTCAGGAAACAGCAGCAACCCGATAGTGAGTGGGACGGGAAGTGACATAGCGGCATTCCTTGTAGGTGATTCCTCATGCTGATTGCACGGAGTCTTGAGGGGATCTCCCCGCAGGGCAAAGGAAGCATTAATCTTCTGCCACCCATATCAAAAGCCCCGAAAAATCCAGTGAAAGCCGGCACGGAAAGTTGTTTGGTATGCCGCTAACAGGTTTTAGCCGCATATCGTGATTTCCACGATAGCCAGTAGCCGGGATCTCTTCAAGCTTTAGATGGGACAGGCGCCAGAGGGTCTGAAAGCAGTTGCACTACCCGCTTGGCATAGTAAGAGGAAACACCCTGAAAACAGGGCGTTGTGGAAGTTGGTGGAACAGGGGGGAAGTTATTCGATTGGATCTGTTTATTGAATATGAATAAAAGGTATTAGAAATTAGCTTGTTAGTGGGATTTTGTCTGTGGTTATGGTGGTTTACTACCCGATGTACTACCCGTTTTGGGTTGGAGATTTATAGACCTGCAGAGTCGTAATCTGGCTTCAGAGTCAGAGTCAGAGTCAGAGTCAGAGTCAGAGTCAGAGGTTGAGGAATGTAACTGGCTGTTTGGCTTCAATTCGCTCTGATAGTCGGCTCAGTGCCAAAAGTAGACCTTTCTAAATCTATTGCATGCCAAACAACTGGGCGTAGGTTAGCCATGCGGATTTTATTATGTTGTTTTTATGATTAGTATTTGACAAAATAATCCACTAGCTATTTGTTTTATTTAATAAATGAAGCAAAATAAAAATCTCTGTTTATATTTATAAACTTGAAAAGCAGTACAGTGAGGTTATTTTAAGTCAAGTGGTTTAACAAAAGTTAATGGAAGGGATGAAATGTTAATATTAATAGATACGAACATATTCTATAATAATTGGAAGATGTCTAGCGCTATGTTTCAAGTTTTATCTAATTTTATTAAAAACACAACAGGAAATCAACTTGTTATACCTTTCGTAGTATTTAAAGAAACTCAAAAAAAATACAATGAGGAACTTGAAAAGTTACAAAAAGAAATATCCCAACTAAAAGGGAGAATAAAGAAACTCTCAGAGAATGAGTTTTTCATCGATGATTTGAACGATGAGATAAAAAAATTTAGCTTTCAGAATGAATTGTTAAAAACTTTCCCCCATACACATATTATACCATCATCATACATTGATAATGACCTATTATTAAATAAAGCAATTTTTTCCAAGAGGCCATTTAGAGACAATGAAAAAGGCTATCGAGATGCGTTAATCTGGAATAGTCTGACACAATATTTACATAAGAGTAAAATGGAAGATAAGATTGTTTTCATTACAAATAACTCACATGACTTTATGTCTCCAGACAAAAAAACAAAAGAGTTCCATTCTGATTTAAAAGAAGATATAGCTAATCTTGGTTTACATAATGATTTTTTACTCTACAACTCATTAAATGAATTTATAACTGAGCATGTAGATCAAAAACTACATAGTTTTTCACATGGAAATATAGAGGAAATAGAAGAGAGATACATCAAAGCTATTGAAGATGAATTTGAGGATTTCACTCCTATTTATATGAGTAATTTAAGTTTAGATGAGTGCGCATCTCTATATGAGTCATCTGGTTTTAATGTGGCAATAATTAGGATGTGTAAAGACTTTGACTTTGATGTCATAGAGGGAACAGAAGATCCTTCAATGTATTCTGGATATAAACTACCTGATAATAAATATGCATTCGAGTACTCTTATAACTTCAGAATATGTAGCTTTGAATTCTACATTGACACAGGGATTTATCATAAAAATAAAGAAATCATAACCAATGAATTTATGAATATTGAAATCGGTCAAACAATCACAAGGTTTTACTCTTACCCCAGAATCTATTTTTATGGTAGTGGAATTATTGATTTGGCTAGCAATAATATTGAAAAAATAAATATTGATAACTTGGGTGTGAGAATAAAATTCTAATTCGAAAATTTGTTTTATAACAGTACTGCAGTAAGCTTCTAACTTTACTGGGCCAATCAATTTTAGAAAGCTTCCTGCTTCCACTTAGAGGTAAATATCCGCTATTCGCTCTAAGCCGACAGAGGTCAACCTGTCGACAGGTAAGTGCCAGAAGCGGACGTCTTTAATTATTTAGTGATGATTTTTTCTGACTATAATATTTGTTTTTCAGATAAAATCACTCAAACAGATTTACGTGTTTTAAAATATAACATGAATTATACTCTCCATCAGAAATTGAAGTAATCAGTAGAGTTTAATGAATCTCTTCTGTTATTTAATTTATCAACTGCTTTATTGAATCTCTTTCTGATAAGCACGTCAACGCCTAGTTTTAATGCATCTAAAGCAACCATTTCTGGCAAACTTTTAAATTCAAGAATTGTTCGAATGCTTAATTTGCACCAACCATTCTCTGACATATTATGATTTTTTTTAATAAGATTCATTAATTCTTTATCAGTTAATTCCATTTTTATAAAGTCAAGAGAGAATATGAATACGCTTGAGAATATACTTGGATAGGATTCTGACGTATCAAAGATAAAATTTGTTTTTTCTATTTCATAGCTTTCTTTAGTGCCAGCTTTAAAAATAGTGAATTTGGTGCGAATGTGGATATCATCCAAGAAAGCATCTTTAACAGAGGTAGGAATTGTGTAATTATCAATTTTTATATCTTGAGACGATAAAGAGAGGAAATCGGTTATTGCAGGAATAAACCCATATTCATGGTAGTTATAATAGTCTAATTCTTCCAGGAAGAATAATGTATTATGAAATGTAGTGTAAAAAGAGTAATCGTTAAAACATTTTTTGTAAAATGATATTTTTTTATCGTGTTGCAATGAAGTAATAAATGATGCGGCAAAGAATTCTTGAATTGACTTATGGACAAAGCGATATTCATTAAAACCATCTTCGATAATCAAGTTTGTGATTGAAGATAACTCTTTTACGGCCTTTTCAGCTATGGAGTGCTCTTCGTTTATATGCTTGAGTGAAATTGCTACAAAGTTTACAAGTTTCTCATAACTGAATCCATTTAGACCATCTCTCAAAGAGATAAAACATAAGCAATCGAACAGTTCTCTATAAATCCGTCTATTATCATTCCAATGGCGTTCTCTGTATACTTTCCCTTTTATATTGTCGTGTCGGTGAAAAACAGTATCAAAAATGTTGGAATAAAATTGAGAAAGAGTATTTGGTATATCTTCTCCTAAATTGTAACTGATGCAGAATAAAACAACTAAAATAGGTGACTTGAGGATTGAATCTTTATTTGTATGTAAAGGGCTTCGTTTAAGAGCATCACATAGCTCATTGCATTTTTCTTGATCGGAAGCTGTTTTTTTAATAATCCCAAATATTTGACCTTCAGTTAATTCGCATACTGAAAATGTTATGAATTCTGATAAAACATCTATTTCAGTGTCGGGCCTGCTTGTACAGATTACATGACATTTAAACGAGTTAATAAAGCGTTTTATTTCATCGATTAGTTCAAGTCTAAACTCAGGCTTGACCTCATCAAAAGCATCAAGATATATTTTAACATTACTGTCTGAAAGTAATTTTTTTAGCGCGTATTCTGATATCTTAACGCCAAAATTACTTAATGATTTCGATATTGACAGTTCTAAAGTACCACCATTATAGTTTTTAAGTTCATAAAAAACTGGAAGTCGGCTATATCTTTTTGCATTGTTAGATAATAACTTTCGCAATAAGGTAGATTTTCCTTGCCCCGCCAACCCTTTTATTAATATGGCTCTGTCATTATCTAAAGCAGTAATGTCATTTATTTCTTGTCTACTCTGAGTGCCTGACTGAATTATATGGATAGGAATATAAATATCATCAACGTGAAAAGACTTATCTTGAGAAACTAATGTTTTTATTTCTAAATTTTTTTCACAATATTCTAGATAGTTATCCTTAAATCTCAGTATGTCTATTAATTCATATTTTTTGACTAAGAAATCAAAAGCGGATGCTATTGTTCTTTTTGCGATATCATTCGCTGCTGAGGTTAACACTGCTCCAGTAACTGCTCCCATAGATACACTCAGACCTCATGTTAGTAACTTGCAAGATCTATTGTATCAATAAAGATTACGCTGTGCTCCTCTTCTTGAGAGATTGCGTCCAAACCAACCGGATGGAGCTCAGTTAGACCACGCGGTGATAGTTTCTGGCCTTTTTTTCTGAACTTTTAGGCGATCCGTCAGGTTTTTTTAATAGCGGAAAGCAACATTCAACTACACTGCGCATTTTGTAGAATCTGTACATTCAGCTTCGAATATCCATCGTACCTGTCTTTTTCATTCGGTTTGGAATGGATTACAGCTTTTATCCCTTTTATTTTAGATGATAACGAAGATATCGGCTCAAATATCGTTTATCTGCTAAGACCACCTTTGGGTAAGATTTCAGATATCCATCTGATCTTAAAACCACAACACGGGAATATAGCACCGCATTGGTGGCTGAATAGTATAATCAACCGTTGCTGCCAGCTCCTATTTGCCATGCCAATAACGTCCGCTTCTCTCATAGTCGGCAGTGGTCACTGCCAGAAGCGGGCATTACTCACACTACGGTGTGTTAAACATTGGAGGGCAGGTCATATTGATAAGATGGTTTTTAACTGGATGATTATTCGGTAATTTACAAATTTTTTATCTTGCCGAGTGTGGACTCCCACGCTCCTTACTGAATTTCTATGGAATAGAAATTCAGTAAGGAGCCAACAAGCGCAGCGAGTTAGCCGCTTGATGCACAGATCTTAGCGCAGTAAATTATCGTTGTCACATCGCTGCTGCAAGCAGCATCCCACGTTGCCACGACCTTTAGGGCAACGCGCAGGCCCAACCTGTGTGGTCGACTCCCAACCCGCCTCGCTATCACTTTGCGGGTGATCGCTGCGGCGATGGTAGTTAACTTATCCCAACGCCTTAGGGTTGCATCCTGTTTGTTCCGCCTTTCGCATATGCACTGATGCGTACAACACCCTTTATAGCTGGCGCAACCGTCTGCGGCCTTTTGCTTCCTCAGCGAATGCATCCATGAGGCAGCGGCGTCACTTCATACGGCGCAAAGCCGTTGCAAGTGATGCCGCGAACGATCTCTGCGCCAGCCCTTACGCCACAGCGCTTTCCGGCGCGACCTGTCATCTGACGCACATTTTCTGCGTCAATTCTTATCAACCCACTTATCAGAGGAGGACTGAACCGATATCTGAGGCAGGCTTTCAGCCTGAGGGGATTACCCTGCTGATGCAGGCGGCTGCACCGAGTGCATAACCGATATCTCCGTCATACCTCAACCGCTGCCGCTCCGGCGCGCAGGTATTGTTCAGCGCGGCACGGTAAATCCGTGTCGTAAATCGCCGTGCGCCGGAGAACAGAGGTTATTGAGGATGGAAGAGAGGGTAATGCTTGAAGATAAAAGAAATATGTAGGAAGCAGCCTTTAGCGACGCTATTCAGCCCGGCTTTTTACCAGCGCCAGAATTTCCGGTTTTTCCTCAGGCGGCAGCGCCTGAAATGCCAGTATTAGTTCGGCCAGTTCGTCATCGGCGGTATAAAAATAAGCTACAGGTAATTCCAGCACCTCCGCCAGCAGTTGAATCGTCTCGATATTGGCCTGATGTATGCCTCTTTCATAGCGATTGATGCGCGTACTGGCGACAAACTCATCTATCCCGGCGTCAATACCAAGCTGTTTTTGCGAGAGTCCTTTGGCATGACGCGCCTGCTTAAGCCGTTGACAGAAAATGTCGTGATAATTAGGTCTTGTTTTCATGGCTACGAGAATCGTAGTTTTTGCTTGAGTCGGATACTACGAATAACGTAGTATTGGGTTGTGCATGATCCTTTTACGACGAAGGGTTAGGGGGTTACATGAAAAACGACTGGCATAAGGCGGATATCGTTGCGGCCTTGCACAAACAAGGCACCACAATGGCTGCGCTTTCCCGTGCGGCAGGGCTGAGTTCATCGACGCTGGCAAACGTAATTGCTCGTCCCTGGCCGAAAGGTGAATGGATGATTGCTGAGGAATTGGGCATTCATCCTGCCGAGATCTGGCCGAGTCGCTATTATGATGAGACAGGGAAATTAATCGATCGCAAGATAAGAATTAGAGGGCGGCAGTCTGAGTAAAACATGATTGCGTTACTTTGTTTATTTGTTTTCTAACGATGCAAGCAGTGCGCTTTGTTGTGCGGCGGGCAGATCGGAGAAAAGCAGGATTATTTCCGCCAGATTGTCATCATCCGCATAGAAATACGCCAGCGGGACGTTTAATGCTTCCGCTAATCGGTTTGCCGTTACGATGTTGGCTTCATGCACGCCTTTCTCATAACGGTTAATACGCGCACTGGCAACAAACTCATCAATCCCGGCAGCAATACCCAGCCCTTTCTGGGACAAGCCCCGAAGTAAGCGGGCATCCTTAAGACGTTGACTGAAAATATCACGATGCTGTCGGCGAGTATTCATGACTACGATATTCGTAGGTATAAATCCGCCTGCATACTACGAATGTCGTAGCTTATATGTCGCTGGTACAACCGGAAGTAGAGAAAATTAATAGTTCGCAATAATCGGCTTACCGAGGTCTGCCAGTTTACAATGCGCTTCCCGCTGTTCCTCAAAGTAATCATACCGATCATAAATGCCTTCAACGCCTTTCAGCTTATGATTAAGGCACCGTTCGGCGACATAGCAGAACGCCTAACGCAGCCAGCAGGCTGCGGCAGGTGTGGCGCGATCTCTCTGGCGAAGATCCGCTGTGGGATAGGCGGGTGTTTAAGGCGTCGCACCAAATCCTGTTTCCAGTCGTTAAACAGATCGTTGACGTTATGGATTCTGGCGGGGCGATTGCGTTTACGTTCGGCGATAGCAACAAAAACGCCCTGAAAACAGGGCGTTGTGGCAGTCGGTGGAGCAGGGTGGAAATTATTCGATATTCTGGATCTGCTCGCGCATCTGCTCAATCAGCACCTTGAGTTCGATGGCGGAGGCGGTGACGTCGGCGTTGATGGATTTGGAGGCCAGCGTGTTGGATTCACGGTTGAACTCCTGCATCATAAAGTCCAGACGACGGCCGACGGCTTCCTCTTTCTTCAGAATTTTATAGGTTTCCGCCACGTGCGCTTCCAGGCGGTCGAGCTCTTCCGCGACGTCGATGCGCTGGGCCATGATGACCAGTTCCTGTTCCAGCCGGTTATTTTCCAGCTGTACCTGCGCGTCTTCCAGCTTGCTGAGCAGCCGTTCGCGCTGCCATTGCAGAATATTCGGCATCTGCGTGCGCACTTTGGCGACTTCGGCGCTGACGCCGGCCAGACGCTGTTCAATCAGCGTTTTTAATGCATGGCCTTCGCTTTCCCGCGCGCTGATGAAGTCATCCAGCGTGCGATCCAATGCCTGCAACAGCTCGGCGCTGATGGCGTCCAGATCCTGTTCTTCCGCCGCCATGACGCCGGGCCAGCGCAGGATATCGACCGGATTGATTTCCCCTTCGTCGCTCTGCATTTTTACCCAGTTGGCGGCGCTGACCAGCTGTTTAGCCAGATTTTCATTCAGAATCAGCGAGCTTTGCGCGCGCGGGTCGAGATCAAAACGCAGGTTGCATTCAATTTTACCGCGGGTCAGACGGGAGCGGATGCGATCGCGAATAACAGGCTCCAGACTGCGGAACTGTTCCGGTAAACGGATGTAGGTTTCCAGATAGCGCTGGTTAACGGAACGCAGTTCCCAGGCTGCGCTGCCCCAGTCGCCCTTGACTTCCTGCCGGGCGTAAGCGGTCATACTGCGAATCATCGGTGCATACCTGTAAAGCAAATGATGCAGGGATTATAGCGTCGTGTCTGCGGGCAGGGTAGGACAAAATCCTTGAACCGGCAGTCAGGCTGCCCGTTTGGGGGCAGGGTTGCGGCTATACGGCGTGCAGCAGCGCTTCATTTTGTCTGGCGATCTCCCGGCATTTGTTTTTCATCATCTGCTTTAGCTGCAATGTCGCCCGCGACTGCGGGTTATCTCGTCGGCTGATCAGCGTGACTTCAAACGGCAAGGGTTGATCGATCGGCACGATTTTAAGCAGATCGGCATAGCGACAGGCGGTAAAGAGGTCGACCACGCCGACGCCGCCGCCGGCCAGCACCATATCCGCAATGACCGAGTAGGTTTTGATGTACAACGAGGCCGGCGGTTGCAGATTCCGATCGCGCAGCGCGCGGTGCAATACCTGTCCGAGCGGATCCTGGCGCTGCATCATCAACAGATTGTTTGCACATAACCATTCGAGCGACACCGGGCCGTTCACCGGACTGGTTTTCGGCAGCAGCGCCACCATGGAGGACTGAAACAGCGGTTCCGCCAGCAATGCCGTGTCGACCTGCTGCCCGAACACCAGGGCGAAATCGAGCTGGTCTTGCAGGATGTTCAGGCACAGGGTGCTGAAATGCTCCGTTACCAGTTCCACGTTGACGCGCGTTTCCTGTTTATGAAACTCGACCAATGCCGGGGCGACAATCATTTGTCCAAACGCGTGCGCGGCGCCTAGGCGAACGGACTGCTGTTTGCCGATTTTAATCTGCTCGGTCAACCTACTGATGTTTTGCAGCTGTTTATACAACTCCTGCACTTTGGGGATCAGGCTGCGTCCTTCTTCCGTGGCGATCATGCCTTGCGTATGTCGTTCAAACAGGGCGAAGCCCAGCTGTTGTTCAGCATGGTTAAGCACCCGGCTGACATTGGGCTGAGAAACGTTGAGCAAACGGGCGGCGCCGCTGATGGTGCCGGCCTGTACGATAGCCTGAAAAATTTCGATATGTCGTAAACGCATGGGAGCACGCCCCGTGTATCTGTGGTGGTGGTTGTACCGTCAGGCACAACGCTGTCTGCAATATTCACTATGCAATATCCACGCCATACGGCAGAGGTTAGCGCTCCTTTTCCGTTTCCGCTGGTTTACCTCACCCGCCCCAGGTCGTTTCCAATACGCGCAGCCAGTTGCCGTAGCAAATCTTTTCCAGCAGCGGGCGATCGTAACCCTGTTTAGCCAGCGCATCGACCAATAGCGGCAGACCGGCGACATCGGCCAGATCCGGCGGCACGGTGGTGCCGTCGAAGTCCGAGCCCAGGCCGACGCCGTCTTCACCCAGTTTTGTCAGCAGATAATCAACATGGCGGACGATTTCGCCTACCGTCGCGTTAGGATCTTTTTTACCGTCCTCGCGCAGGAACATGGTGCCGAAGTTCACGCCGACGAAACCGCGGCTTTCGCGGATCGCGGCCAGCTGTTTGTCGGTCAGGTTGCGTGACTGGGCGCAGAGCGCGTGAGCGTTGGAATGGCTGGCGACCAGCGGCGCGTCGCTGATGGCGGCGGTTTGCCAGAAGCCTTTTTCATCCATATGCGAGACGTCCACCATAATGCGTTTGGCGTTACAGGCCCGCACCAGACGTTTACCGGCTTCCGTTAATCCATCCCCGGTATCCGGCGAGGAAGGGAAGCGGAACGGCACGCCCTGACCAAAAATATTCGGGCGGCTCCATAGCGGCCCCAGCGTGCGTAATCCGGCCGCGTGCAGGATATCCAGCAGCGTCAGGTCGGGATCGAGCGCTTCGGCGCCTTCAATATGCATCACCATCGCCAGCACGCCTTCCGCCATACACTGGCGGATATCCGCCGCGCTGCGGCAGATTTTGGCCTGCCCGGCGGACGCCGCCTCAATGCGCAGCAGAGTGGAAATGAATGAAAACGTGATCTCCCTTGCGTTTTCCATCGTCGGCGTGGCGTGAGGCACAAATAGTCCCCCGTTTTCTGGTACGGTTTTTGCTGGTGCTTTGGGTGAGGGAACATAAACGGCAAACAAACCGCCGGCAAAGCGGCCTTGCCGGATGCGCGGCAGATCGATCTGGCCCGCGGCCGGTCCGTTTAGGAAGGCTTCTACCGGGTTATCCCGATGAGAAGACCAAAGACGCAGGAGTACGTCGTTATGTCCGTCGAAAACAGGGATTTGTTCACTGAAGGGAAACTGATTGTCTGACATAGTCACAAGTACCGGCTCTGGATGCGATGGAGTGGTGCGTAAGCTTGCTTCATTTCAGTGCTCTGCACCAAAAGTGAACAAACCGCCGCTAAGGGAAAATAATGCCTTAGTTCATCCATTTTAAGCCAGCCTTGTTTGTCGATGTCAAGACAATACCTGAAATAAAAAAATCAAAAAACTATTTTAATATCAACATGTTGAGGTGTTTATGGTTACCAGGAGACGTTTTCTTGCCGGGTGCGGCGCCGTGCCGTTCCTTTCCTATCTGAATCTTCACTCCGCCTTCGCCGCGACCCCGCCTTCCATACTGGTGATGGCGATGCAACTGGACAACATGACCAGTCTCGATCCGCATGAGAGTTTTGAAGCCGACGGCTCTGAAATCGCCGGTAACCTCTATCAGCGTCTGGTGATGCCAAACCCGGATAAACCGAGCGAAGTCAAAGGGGAGCTGGCGACCCATTGGGAAGTGAGCAACGGGGGAAAAACCTTTACGTTCCATATCGATCCCAACGCCAAATTTTCCGACGGCAGCGCGGTGACGGCGGAGGATGCGGCGTTTTCGTTGCAGCGTGCGGTCAAGCTGGATAAAAGCCCGGCGTTTATCATTAACCAGTTTGGTTTTACCAAAGACAACGTCGAACAGCACGTTACCGCCTCGGACGCGAGTACGCTGGTGATTAATCTGGATCAGCCGGCGGCGGAAAGTTTCCTGCTCTATTGCCTGTCCGCCCCGGTGAGCAGCGTGGTGCAGAAGAAGGCCGCGTTGGCCAATCAGAAGGGCGACGATCTGGGCAACGCCTGGGTGAAACAGCACAGCGCCGGTTCGGGGCCGTTCGCCCTGCGTAGTTGGAAAGCCAGCGAGAGCGTGATTCTGGAGAAAAACCCCCATTATCCGACGGACAGTAAAATCCAGCGCATCATCATGAAGCATATTATCGATCCGTCCGCGCAGTTGTTGATGTTGCAGAAAGGGGATGTGGATATCGCGCGTAATCTGACCAGCGAACAACTGCGCCCGATTCTGAACGATGAGAATTACCATGTGATTCGTAAGGATGTTTCCGCCATTATGCTGATGTCCTGCAACACCACTCATGAAGCGCTGAAAAAACCGCAGGTCTGGCAGGCGCTGAAGTGGGCGGTGGATTATGACGGCATCCAGAAAAACATCATTCCACTGACGCACCGCGTGCATCAGAGCTTCCTGCCCGGCGGCTTCCCGGCCGCGCTGGACGATACCCCGTTCCATCAGGATATCGCCAAGGCGAAAGCCCTGCTGGCCGAAGCGGGTTATCCGAACGGTTTCGAGATCACGCTCGATCACTACTCCGCTCAGCCTTATCCGGATATCGCCCAGGCGCTCCAGACGCAACTGGGCGCCATCGGCATTAAAGTCAGACTGATTTCCTCGGAAAACCGTCAGGTATTGACCAAAATGCGCGCCCGCCAGCATCAACTGGCCGTTACCGCGTGGGGCGCGGATTATTTCGATCCCAACTCCAATACCGAAGCGTTTTGCGTGAATACCGATAACAGCGAAAACGCTCGCAGCCGCACGCTGGCATGGCGCTGCGGCTGGTCTGACGAGAAATTCAATACCCTGACCGAGCAGGCGCTGCATGAAAGCGATGCGGATAAGCGTATTGCGCTGTATGAAACCATCCAGCGCGAACATCGGGAACACAGCCCGTTTATCATGCTGATGCAGAATACGCTGCCGATTGCCTGCCGTAAGAATATCAGCGGCGTCAACATGACGGTGCTGCGCGATAGCGCTTACGATCGGGTGAAAAAAGCGTAATGTCGGTATTCAAACGTGTTCTCAGTACGCTGGGTAGCCTGATACTGACGTTGTTCGGCCTGTCGGTGCTGACATTTTTTATCGGTCGGGTAATGCCGACCGATCCGGTGTTGGCGGTGGTCGGCGATAACGCGCCGGAATCCGTGGTGGCGCGCGTACGTCAGGAAATGGGGCTGGACCAGCCGTTGTGGGTGCAGTTTGCCCGTTATCTGCATCAACTGCTGCAAGGCGACCTGGGGAATTCGGCGCTCACCTCTAACCCGGTTATTTCGGATATCGCGCGCTTTTTCCCCGCCACGCTGGAACTGGCGACCGCGGCGATTATTATCGCCGCGCTGGTCGGCATTCCGCTGGGCGTGTGGGCGGCGGTGCGTCAGGGCTCCTGGGTCGATCAAATCATCCGGGTGGTCTGCCTGGCCGGACATTCCCTGCCGGTGTTTGTGCTGGCGCTGCTCAGCCTGCTGATTTTCTATGCGGTGCTGGGTATCGCGCCGGGGCCGGGCCGGCAGGACATCATCTTTCAGGACATGGTGCCGCAGGTGACCGGGCTGCTGACGGTGGATTCGCTGCTGGCCGGCGATTACGACGCCTTTAAGGACGCCGTCGCCCACATGGCGCAGCCGGTCTTGATACTGGCGTACTTCAGCATGGCCTATATCACGCGCATGACGCGAACCTTCATGCTGAATGCGCTGAGCGGCGAGTTCGTGATTACCGCACGGGCGAAAGGGTTGTCGTCGCGCCGGGTGATCTGGCGTCACGCCTTTCCGACGGTGGCGGTGCAACTGGTAACCGTGTTGGCGTTGACCTACGCCGGTCTGCTGGAAGGCGCGGTGGTAACGGAAAACGTCTTCTCCTGGCCGGGGCTGGGGCAATACCTCACCACCTCGCTGATGAACGCCGATATGAATCCGGTGGTTGGCGCCACGCTGTTGGTCGGCACGCTGTATGTTCTGTTGAATCTCTGTGCCGATATTCTCTACCGACTTTGGGATCCGCGCGTAAAATGATTTTTTCTGTCTCACGAGCCTGGTTGCTCGACGAAACGCCCGCCACCCGCCGTCAGGCGGTATGGGGACGGCGCTACCGCCTGTGGCTGGGGTTACGGGCCAATCCCATGGCGATGATCGGGCTGGTCATTATTCTGTCCGTGCTGCTGTTGTCGCTGGCGGCCCCGTTATTAACGCCTTTCAATCCGGGTTTTCAGGATTTGTCCAACCGGCTGGCGCCGCCTTCGGCCGCGCACTGGTTAGGGACGGACGAACTGGGGCGCGATATCTATACCCGTATCCTGTACGGCGGCCGCACCACGCTGGGTATGGTGATTGCCGTGGTGGCGCTTACCGCGCCGATTGGTTTACTGGTGGGCTGCGTCGCGGGATACGCCGGCGGGCTGTTGGATAAAACGCTGATGCGCGTGACGGATATTTTTCTGTCGTTCCCGCGTCTGATTCTGGCGTTGGCTTTTGTGGCCGCGTTAAAGCCCGGCGTGGAAAGCGCCATTCTGGCGATTGCGCTCACCGCGTGGCCGCCGTATGCCCGTCTGGCGCGGGCGGAAACCATGCAGTTTCGCCACAGCGACTTTATTGCCGCCAATCGCCTGACCGGAGCGACGCCGATGCGCATTATTCTGCGCCATATCATGCCGCTGTGCGTGCCGAGCCTGATCGTGCGCGTGACGCTGGATATGAGTTCGATCATTATCACCGCGGCCAGTCTTGGCTTTCTCGGCATGGGCGCGCAGCCGCCGTCGCCGGAGTGGGGAACGATGATCGCCACCGCGCGGCGTTTCCTGTTTACCGAATGGTGGGTGCCGTTGATGCCTTGCATTGCCATTTTCCTGACTTCGCTGGCGTTTAACTTTTTAGGTGACGGTTTGCGCGACGTGCTGGATCCAAAGGAGCGTTAAATGCTGGTGGAAATTGAAAATCTTCGCATCTCGTTCAGCAACGGGCGCGAAAGGTCAGAGGCGGTTCGGGGCGTGTCCCTGAGCATGGATAAAGAGAAGTTCGCCATCGTCGGGGAGAGCGGTTCGGGTAAATCGCTCACCGCCCGCAGTCTGATGCAGTTGCTGCCGGGCAATGCGCAGATTCAGGCGGATAAACTCAGCTTTGACGGCATCGATCTGCGCGGCGCCAATGAAAAAACCATGCGTCGCATTCGCGGCAAGCGCGTCGGCTTTATTTTACAGGATCCGAAATACTCGCTGAATCCGGTGATGACCATCGGCGAGCAGGTGGCGGAAGCCTGGCGGGAACATAAAGGCGGCGGCAAACGCGCGGCGATGACGGCGGCGATCGAATTGCTGGATCAGGTGCGCATCCGCGATCCGCAGCAGGCGGCGGCGCGCTATCCGCATGAGGTGTCGGGCGGAATGGGGCAGCGGGCGATGATCGCCATGATGCTGGCGCCCGACCCGGAGTTGCTGATCGCCGATGAACCGACCAGCGCGCTGGATGCCACCGTACAGGCGGATATTCTGAAACTGATCGACGATCTGGTTTCGCAGCGGGGCATGGGCCTGATTTTAATCAGCCACGACCTGCCGCTGGTCTCGCATTTTTGCGATCGGGTGGCGGTGATGTACGCCGGCCGCATTGTGGAAATGCTGGCCGCCGGCGATTTGCATCGTGCTCAGCATCCTTATACCCAGGGCCTGCTGGCCTGTCTTCCTTCTTTAAAACATCCGCGGGATCGCCTGCCGGTGATGAAACGTGACGCGGCCTGGAAAAACTGATGATTAGACTGGATAACTTACGTATTTCATTCGGATCGACCGCGGTGGTGAAGGGGGTCTCTTTTCAGGTGGACAGCGGCGCCAGTTTCGGCATCGTGGGTGAGAGCGGTTCGGGTAAATCGACCATTTTGCGCGCGCTGGCCGGGCTTAACCATGACTGGCAGGGCGGCATGCTGTTCGGCGGCATGGCGCTGACGGCGCATCGCGGGCGCGATTTCTTCCGTCAGGTGCAGATGGTGTTTCAAGACCCTTACGGTTCCCTGCATCCGCGTCAGACCATTGACCGTATTCTGCAAGAGCCGCTGTTGGTACATCACATCGATCGCGCTGAACAGCGCATCGCCCAGGCGCTTGATGACGTGGGATTGCCGTCGACGGTACGTTTTCGTTTTCCGCATCAACTATCCGGCGGACAGCGGCAGCGCGTCGCCATCGCGCGGGCGCTGATTGCCGAACCGGAAGTGCTGCTGCTGGATGAGCCGACGTCGGCGCTGGATGTGTCGGTGCAGGCGGAAATTCTTAATCTGTTGATGGATATCCGGCAGGCGCGGAAACTCACCTACCTGATGGTGAGCCATAATCTGGCGGTGGTGACCCATCTTTGCGAGCGGGTCGGCGTCATGCAGCACGGGGAAATGGTAGAAATATTGAGCGCCGAAGATTTACGCGCGGGTCGTATGCAGCACCCGCACACCACGGAATTGTACGCGCTAAGTATGGCGTTAGAGGAGCCGGCATCATGTTGAACTGGAAACGGGCGACGGAAGTCGCCCAATCAATAACCGAGCGCTGGGATCACGACCATCAGCCCGGCGGGGCGATAGTGCTGTTTGACCGCGAACAGATCCAGGCCGCGTGCTGCGGCGGGCTGGCGGATTTGGCTCAGGGGACGCCGTTCAGCACCAGCAGCGTGGTGCGTTTCGCCTCGGTCACCAAGCATCTGTTTGCCGCGCTGGTCACCGGGCCGATGGCCGACAAAATCGCGCTGACGGATACGCTGGCGCAGCATCTGCCGCAGCTGACCGGCCCGAACGGCCAGGTCACCGTAGGCCAGGCGCTGGATATGACGTCGGGACTGGACGATATCCGCGAGACGCTGTCCCTGCTGGGGCTATCGGTTTATAACGCGACGCAGGCCGCCGATTTGTTGCAGTTCGAAGCCGATATGGGCGCGCTCAACTATCCGGCCGGCAGCGAAATTTCCTATTCCAACACCGGTTATAGGCTGGTGGAGGAAGCGTTGAAGGCTAAGGGCATTCTGTTCGAGGATTTGCTGCAACGGCATGTCTGCGCGCCGCTGAATATTCATCTGCACGCGCCGGAAACCTGGTTTGATATTGTACCCGGACTGGTACCCGGCTATTGGCAGGGGGAAAACGGCTGGCAACTGGCCAGCGCCGGCCTGCATTTATCCGCATCCGGCAGCGTGACCGGCAGCGTGCGCGACCTGAGCGTCTGGCTACAGGCGTTGCTGAGCAGCGACGGCCCCGGCGCCGGCGTGCTGGCCCGACTTTGCGCGCCGCGTCGGCTGGCCGACGGCCGGGTGACGGGCTACGGGCTGGGGATCGCCCATACGCAACTTGGCGCGGCGCATCTGGTCGGACACGGCGGCTCCCATGCCGGCTATAAAACCTACTTCCTGCTCGATCCTGAGCAGGGCGCGGGCGTCGTGCTGGTCGCCAACCGCGAAGATGTCGCCACCTATGACGGCGCGTTGCGCATTATGGCGGCGCTGCTGGAACAGCCGTTGCCGCAGCCGGGACATGCGTTGACCCGCGGGCTATATGCGTCCGACGGCGGCGGCGACTGGCTGGAGATTAGCGGCGATACCGCCTGCTGGCTGGGCGCGAGCGATACGCTGTATCTTAGCGAGGATCCGGCGGAGGCGGCGTCGCTTTCCAGCCATATGCCCATGCGGCTGCGGCAGAACGGGGCGGCGATAGAAGGGGAGATTGGTCATGTGCCGCGTCGCTTCCTGCCCGTGCAGGCGGACGACGGCATCGAGCGGGCGCAAGGGCGCTGGTTCTGTCCGCAATGGCGCAGCGAACTGACGATTACGGGCGACAGGCTGGTGATGGGCATTGGGCCGGCGGCCGTCACCGCATCGTTGATATCGCTCGGAAAGCGCCGCCTGCTGGCCACCGCGCAGGATGGCCCGTGGGAAAAACGCTTCGCTATCCAGCTTGAGGATAACAGCATGACGTTACTGCTGAACCGCAGCCGGGTGGTGAAATATCAGCGATAAATATCGGCGACCGGATCTTCCCCGACATAACCGTAACCGCGGTACATCCCTTCACTGTTGAACGGCAACGCAATGTTGCCGTCGCCGTCGACGGCGATCAGGCCGCCGCTGCCCGCCAGCCGCGTCAGTTTTTCCATCACCACGCGATCGGCGGCCTGTTGCAGAGTCAGTCCGGCGTATTCCATCAGCGCGGAGACATCGTAGGCGGCGACGGCGCGCATGAAAACTTCGCCCGTGCCGGTGCAGGAGACGGCGCAGGTCTGGTTGTTGGCATAACATCCGGCGCCGATAATGGGGCTATCCCCTACGCGTCCGGCTTGCTTATTGGTCATGCCACCGGTGGAGGTGGCCGCGGCCAGATTGCCGTAGCCGTCCAGCGCCACCGCGCCGACGGTGCCGAACTTGCGGTCGGGATCGATAGGATCCTGTGTCTGACCGTCGTGATCCAGCACCACTTTCCCTGTTCCTGATTGGGCGTTATGCAACTGGAGTCGGCGTTCTTCGGTAGAGAAAAAGTCCGGCGCCACCATTTCCAGCCGTTGCCCGCGGGCGAAATCCTCGGCGCCGGCGGCGGTGAACATCACATGCTGGCTGTTTTCCAATACGCTTCTGGCCGCCAGCACCGGGTTGCGGATATGGTTGACGCAACTGACGGCGCCGGCATCCAGCGTGCGGCCGTCCATGATGCTGGCGTCCAGTTCGTGGGTTTCGTTATGGGTGAATACCGCGCCGTGTCCGGCATTGAACAGCGGACACTCTTCCAGCAGCCTGACGGCCTCGGTGACCGCATCCAGCGCGCTGCCGCGCTGCGCCAGAATCTGCTGCCCGCCGGCGATAATCGCCTGTAATGCGCTCAGATAGCGTTGCTCTTTCTCCGTGCTCATGGCGGCGCGGGTCAGCGCGCCAGCGCCGCCGTGGATCACAATCACTGGTTTTTTCATACTGCCGATTCTCTTTTCAATCTCAATTCTGCGTCGTCGCCAGATAAGAAAACGCGCTCAGCAAACTGATCAGCTCCGCCATGGTTTGCGCGGTATAACCGACGGTAATGGCGTCCAGCCGCTCGATGCCGGGCAGCAGACAGAACAGATCCGCCAGCACGGGTTTCGCCACCATCAGTTCAAGACGATAGGGCGCCTGGATGCGCGAGACCACGCTGTCATGCGCGTTCTGCACCGCTTTCATGGCGGACTGTCGAATCAGCTGGCGGGCGGAGACCGGGCTGAGCGATTCAGCCGCATTCTGCGAGATGGCGCGTTTTACGCAGGCATAGCCGGCGGCGGGATAATAGCGGGCGATCCACTGTTGCAGCGTATCGTCGCCGCTGACCAGCCAGAGCGGCGTGTTCTGTTCCGCGCCGGCGGCGGCGTAGATATCGCTTTCGCCCATGATTTCACCGTTAATCCGCACCCGATAAAAGGCCCGGCCGTTGATGGTGTGCGCCAGTACGCCGAACTCGCCGGCGGCGCTATGGTAGCCGATAAACATCAGGCCGTCATACTGCTGCTGTTCCAGCCCTTCCACCATGGACAAGCCGCGCGGCTTACCCTGCACCAGCCGCGCGCGGGGATCGATATTTTCCGCCCGCAGATTCACCATGGCGGCATGGCTGTCGGCGACCACAACCTCGCTGGCGCCGCCGGCGAAGGCGCCGTCGATGGCGGCATTCACTTCCTGCTCCATCAGCCCGCGGGCGAGTTGATATTCCGCTGTGCCGGGGCTGCATTGTTCCGGGCGCATGACCCCGGCAATCCCCTCAATATCTGCCGAAATGAAAATTTTCATGACCAATTCCTTAATCAGATAGCGTTGCCGCCAGACGATCCAGTACCTGAGGCAGCGTCGGACGGTGGTGTCCGCGAAAGCCGGTGACGGCATCCGCGCTTAATAGCGCGTCCAGCACCGCGTGTTCGGTGGCGTCGGCGGCGGCGCTCAGCAGCGGTTCGAGCTGGCTGTCCGCCGGCGGTTGCGGTTGCCGGCAAGTGGAGAACGCCACGGCGATATCGCCGGAACCGTGGCCCCAGTAACTGCCCAGACGGCCCAGCCCCGCGCCGGCGCGTTTGGCGATACGGCCAAGCTGACGGGCATCCAGCGGCGCATCCGTCGCCATAATAATGATGATCGAACCCGCATCGTTTTGCGGCGCCAGCTCAGGCAACAGCGGCTCAATGGTTGCGCCGATCTGTACGCCGTCAAGCGTCAGCGCGGAGAGCGCGCCGAAATTCGCCAGCACCAGCACGCCCAGCGTGGCGTGCAATTGCGGAATAAGGCGCGAAGCGGTGCCGATACCGCCTTTCAAACCGAAGCAGCTCATGCCGCGACCCGCGCCGACGCTGCCGCGGGCAAAGGCGTCGTCGACGTCTTCCAGCGCTTCGCGCGCCATCTGTTCGGTCACGGCCAGCGCCTGAATATCATTCAGCCAACCGTCGTTACATTCCAGCACCAGCGGGTTAACGGTGGGAAGGGTGCGGCCCAACTCGGGATTATGCACGATCGCCTCGCGGGCCAGCGCGGTGAATAACGTGCCGACGGACAGCGTATTGCCGAGCAGAATGGGCGTCTGCAACAGACCGAGTTCTTCAATCTGTATCAGCCCGACAGGTTTGGCGAAGCCGTTTAATACCGCGGCGCCGCAGGGCAGGGGATGGGTAAACAGATTGCCGTCGGCGGGCCGTATCGCCGTGACGCCGGTCTGGATTTCGCCTTTCGCCAGCGTGTAGTGTCCAACGCGTACGCCGGCGACATCGCTGATGCTGTTGCGCGGCCCGCCGGCGGAACGCGGCGCGCCAAGCTGCCTCTGTTCTTGCCAGCGGCGCAACAGCAGCGCGATCTGTTCCTGTCGATAGGATGACATGTGGATTCCTTAGCTTTTCAGTTTGGGATCGAGCGTATCGCGCAGCGCATCGCCCAGCAGGTTGAAAGCCAATACGGTGAAAAAGATGGCCAGACCGGGGAAGACGCTGACGTGCCACAGGCCGGCCATCATCAGGCTGCGGCTCATGGCCAGAATATTGCCCCACTCCGGTACGTCCGGTTCCGGGCCAAGACCGATAAAGCTGAGGCTGGCGGCCGTCAGAATGCTGGTGCCGATGCGCATGGTGAAATAGACAATCACGCTGGGCAGCGTACCCGGCAGAATATGACGCATCAGCACGATACGGTTTGGCGCGCCGGCGCAGCGCACCGCCTCGACGTAGGCCGCCTGCTTCAGGGTCAGCGTGGAGGCGCGCACAATACGGGCGAAGACCGGCACGCTGAAAATGGCGACGGCGATAATAACATTATTCAATCCCGGCCCGAGGATCGCCACCACGGCGATCGCCAGCAACATGCCGGGAAAGGCGAACAGCACATCGGAGCCGCGCATGATCAGCATATCGATCCAACGGCCGTAATACCCGGCCAGCAGACCCAATACAATACCCGCCAGCATACCCAGCGTGACGGAGAAAGTGCCGATATACAACGAGATACGCGCGCCGTAGATAATACGGCTCATCACGTCGCGCCCCAGGTCGTCGGTTCCCATCCAGTGAGCGGCCGAGGGCGGCGCGGAGAGCGCCATCCAGTCCGGTTCCATCGGATCCCAGGGCGCTAGCCAGGGCGCGAATACCGCCACCAGCACCAGCAACAAAATAAATCCGCCGGAAATCAGCGCCATCGGATTATGGATAAACACCTGGATAAAATCGCGCCAGGGCGAGCGAATGGTGTTTTCGCCAAGGGTCGCAGCCGCTACGGCGGGCTCGGAAGGAAGGTTCATCTTATCTCCTAACGTAAGCGAATCGCCGGATTGACCACCGCATACAGCAGGTCCACCAACAGGTTAATAACAATGAATTCAAAAACAAACAGCATGACCAGCGCCTGAATCACCGGCTGATCCTGCGTTTTTATCGATTCGATCAGCAGCCAGCCCAACCCCGGCCAACTGAATACGCTTTCCACCACGATGGAACCGCCGAGCAGGAAGCCGAACTGCAACCCCAGCATGGTGATCACCGGAATCAGCGCGTTGCGCATCACATGTTTCCAGGTAATCAGCCGGTTACGCAGCCCTTTGGAGCGGGCGGTACGCACATAATCTTCCTGCGCGACTTCCAGAAAAGCGGAACGGGTAAAGCGCGCCATCACCGCCGCCACCGAGGCGCCCAGCGTGAGCGCGGGCAGAATCAGGTCGCTGGGCTGATTAAAGCCGCTGACGGAAAAGATGCCGAACGGCATGGCGACAAACTGGATCAACAGTAAACCCAGCCAGAACGGCGGCATGGAGATGCCGCCGATGGCGACGCTCATTAATGTCCAATCCTGCCATTTTCCCCGCTTGAGCGCGGAAACGACGCCCACCAACAGGCCCAGCACCACCGACCAGGCAAAACCGGCCAGCGCCAGCCACATGGTGGGCATAAAACTTTTACCGATGACCTCGGTAACGGGTTGCTGGGTGCGATAGGTGACGCCCAGCTCGCCTTTGAACAAACCGCCAAGCCAGTTGATGTACTGCTGCGGCAGCGGATCGTTCAGCCCCAGAATCCGGCGCGCGGATTCTACGGCCTCGATAGAGGCATCCGCGCCGGCGTAGATGCGTGCCGGGTCGCCCGGCAGCAGTTTGATAAAACCGAACACTAACAGGGAGACCACCAGCAGAACCGGGATCATTTCCAGCAAACGTCGGACGATATAGGCAAACATGGTGTTCTCCCCGCTTCCCGCTGTATTACTTGAATTCCGCCTGATTGAAGACCAGCGAACCATCCGCCAGGATATAAACGCCGTTCAGATTTTTCGTTTTACCCACCAGATTGTCCGGCGCGCCGAGGAAGGCGACGGCCGCATCCTGCCAAATCAGTTTCTGCGCTTCGGCATAGGCGGCGGCGCGTTTGGCCGGATCGGCGGTTTGCAGGCCGGCCATAATGGCCTTATCTACCGCCGGGTTGCTGTAATAAGAGACGTTATAGGCGGTCGGCACCCAGGATTCGGTGGCGAACAGCGGACGCAACGCCCAGTCGGCATCGCCGGTGGAGGTTGACCAGGCGCCGTAGTAGAGATCATATTCCGCCTGTTTCGGGTCCTGCACGCCCCACAGCTTGGCGTTGCGCGCGCCGGAGTCCATCGGCGTGACGGTGGCGCGGATGCCGACCTGGGCCAGCTGCTGTTTGAAGAACTGCGCGCTGCGGATGTAGTCCGTGCGGTTGGTGGTCCACAGTTTCAGATCGAGCCCGTCGCCGTAACCGGCCTCTTTCAGCAGCGCCCTGGCTTTTTCCGGGTTGTAGCTGTAGTCCGGCGAAGTTTGTTTCTGGTAGAACTGAACGTTAGGCGGCATGGCCGAGGTGGCCGGCACGCCCATGCCGGCGAATCCGACTTTCAGCCACATATCGCGGTTGATGGCGTAGTTGATCGCCTGACGGACGCGCAAATCCTGTAGCGGCTTGTGCTGCGCGTTGATCGACATGTAGTAGAGGTAAATGCCTTCATCGCGCTGTACCGCCAGTTTGGCGTCGTTTTGCACCGCGTTCAGCAGGTCGGACGGCAGCGGATAGATGGCGTCGACCTGACCGGATTTCAGCGACGCGACGCGGGTGGAGTCTTCCGGCGTCGGGAAGAAGGTGATGCTGTCGACTTTCGGCCAGCCTTGCTGCCAATAGTGGTCATTTTTCACCAGCTTCACGTCTTTGCCCTGCTGCCACGCAGCAAATTTGAACGGGCCGGTTCCCACCGGGTTGAGACGCAACTGGGCTTCGTCGGGATATTTTTTCAATGCTTCCGGGCTGTGCATCACCGCAGACGGGTGGGCCAGGGTATTCACAAAGGCGCCGAACGACTGGTTAAGATCGATTTTCACCTGGGTCGGGGAAACGACGGTAACCGTTTTTATCATTTTAAACAGGCTGTTGCGTTTCAGCCCTTTGGTCTGATCGGCGAGTCTGTCGAGGTTGGCTTTAACGGCGTCGGCGTTGAAGGGCGCGCCGTCCTGGAAGGTGATGCCTTCGTGCAGCGTAATGACGAATTCCGTGGCGTCTTCATTGCTGGTGTAGCCGGTGGCCAGTTTGGGAACCAGTTTCATTTTATTATCAAACTGGAACAGGCGCTCAAAGATGCCGCTTTGCACCGAGTAGCTCAGCGTATCGGAAGTATCGTGCGGATCCAGTCCGGTAATGTCGGCGTAGATGGAAATGCGAAGGTCCTGTGCCTGGGCAACGGCTGCCAGACACAATGAGAGCCCGAGGGCGACGGCGGTACGGCGAACGAATAGCTTCATGGTGTCTCCTGGTTAGCGATAAAAATGCAATAAACAACGTCAACTCATGGGTTGGGCATCGGGACCGCTGTCCGCCACCCAATGGTGCGGCGCGACCTGTCGATAGCGCGTTTTGGCGACGCTCTCGCCGGCTTTACGCAGCGGAGAGGGGATTTCACTGTCGTCGAACTGGCGCGTGCCGCGCCGGGCGGGATCGGCGACAGGCACGGACGCCAGCAAACGGCGGGTGTAGGGATGCTGCGGCGAGTTGAATACCGACTGGCGCGGGCCGATTTCCACAATCTGCCCGAGGTACATCACCGCCACCCGGTTGGCGATACGCTCGACCACCGCCATATCGTGCGAGATGAAAATCCACGACACGCCGGTATTTTTTTGCAAATCCATCATCAGGTTGACCACCTGCGCCTGAATGGACACATCCAGCGCGGACACGGCTTCATCGGCGATAATGACCTGCGGTTTCAGCGCCATGGCGCGGGCTATCGCGATGCGCTGACGCTGACCGCCGGAAAATTCATGGGGATAACGCCGGGCGTGTTCCGGCAGCAGGCCCACGCTTTTCAATAGCGCCTGTACCTGCGGCGTGGCTTCTTCCAGCGATTTCACCAGCCCGTGCAGCAGCAACGGTTCGGCGATGGTGAAGCCGACGGTAAGACGCGGGTTCAGCGAGGCATAGGGATCCTGAAATACCATCTGCATTTCCCGGCGCAGCGGCTGGAACTCGCTGTCTTTCATCAGGGAAATTTCTTTCCCCTGAAAGTAAATACTTTCGGCCTCGCTCTGAACCAGACGCAGCAATGCGCGGCCGGTGGTGGATTTGCCGCAGCCGCTTTCGCCCACAATGGCCAGGGTTTCGCCCGGCCAAACGTTGAAATCAATCTGCTCCACGGCATGCACATTGTGGGTGATGGAAGAAAATATCCCGCCGCGCACCGGGTAGTAGACGCGCAGGCCGCGGATATCCAGCAACGGATCGTCGTCGTAACGGGCCGTGATTTGATCGTCGTCATCGCTGCCGGACTGCTGACCGAGCAGCGGGAAGCGTTTCGGCCAGGCGCTTTCGCGCATGTCGCCCAGTTTGGGTACGGCGGCCAGCAGAGACTGGGTATAAGGATGTTTAGGCCGGGCGAAAATCTGCTCCACGCTGCCTTGTTCCACCACTTCGCCCCGATACATCACCACCACGCGATCGGCGATTTCCGCCACCACGCCCATATCGTGCGTAATAAACAGCACCGCCATATCGCTTTGCTGTTGCAGATCGCGCAGGATTTGCAGAATACGCGCCTGCACGGTGACATCCAGCGCGGTGGTGGGTTCATCGGCGATCAGCAACTGCGGGTCGCAGGCCAGCGCCTGCGCGATCATCACGCGCTGGCGCATACCGCCGGAAAGCGAGTGGGGATAGCTTTTCATCACCCGATCGACATCGGCGATGCGTACCTTGCGCAACAGCTCGCGCGCTTTTTTATCCGCACTGGCCCGATCGCAAATCCGGTGGTCGCAGAGCGCTTCCGTCAACTGATCGCCGACTTTTAGCACCGGATTCAGCGAGGTCATCGGTTCCTGAAATATCATCGCCATTTCGCTGCCGCGTAGCTGACGGCGCTGTTCGGCTTTCATGTTTAACAGGTTATGACGCCGACCGTCGCGGGCGGTGAAATTGATGCCGCCGCGTTCGATGCTGGCGGCCTCGGCCAGCAGCCCCATCACGGTTAACGAGGTGACGGATTTGCCTGAACCGCTTTCCCCCACTACCGCCACCACTTCCCCTTTATTCAGAGTGAATGAGATGCCTTTCAGCGCCAGATGCTTGCCGGAACGTCCGCTGAAGCTGACGCTCAGATCGTCGATTTCCAGCACCGGTCTGGGGGTTGTACCGGGTGCAGGGGCGGTTACCGCACCAGTTTGCATGATATCCGTCATTGTCACTCCGGTTGGTTGGGTCATAGCCAGATACGACCGAGTTTATAGGTTAGGTAGGGCGAGCTGTCCGCCGCCAGCCAGATAGGGCCGTCGAGATCGACATATTCCGCCGCGTTGACGATCGGCAGGGCGGCTTCCATCGCCATGGATGAACCCAGCATGCAGCCCACCATCACCTGCAAGCCGTAAAGTTTCGCTTCTTCCACCATCGCCAGCGCTTCGCTGATGCCGCCGCACTTATCCAGCTTGATGTTTATCATGTCGTAACGGCTGCGCAGCCCGGCGATATCGCCGCTGTGGTGACAACTTTCATCCGCGCAAATCGGTATGGGGTGGGAAAAACGCAGCAAATCATCATCTTTGCCGGCGGGCAGCGGTTGTTCCACCATGGCTACCTGATAGCGGGTCAGCGCATTGAACAGGCTGCCGAGATCCAGACCGCTCCAGGCCTCGTTGGCGTCGATAATCAGCCTGACGTCGGGCGCCGCCTGGCGAATGGCCGCGACTTTCTCCAGGATCAGGTCGCGGTCCAGTTTGATTTTCAGCAACAAGGCGCCGCGGGAAGCCGCATCCGCGGCGGCGGCGGCCATGTTTTCCTGACTATCGAGGGACAGGGTTTCCGCGGTGATGACGGATTTGGGCGGCTGAATAGCGAGACATTGCCATAGGGTCTGTTTTTTCAGCGCCGCCTTGAGCCGCCATAACGCGCAGTTCAGCGCATTGCGGGCGGCGCCGGGCGGCAGGTATGTTTGCAGTTGTTCGAGACTGAGTCCGCTTTCCACCGCTTCAACAACGCTATTTAGCTGCCGACAAACGCTCTCCACCGATTCGCCGTAGTGGGGCGTCGGCGTACATTCGCCCTGCCCGATGAATCCCTGTTCTTCCAGCGTCACCCGCACGACCGAAACGGCGTGACGCGTGCCGCGCGAAATGGTGAACGCTCGTGCTAACGGCAGATTTACCGCTTCGATTTGCATATGGCGCATTGTTAACCTTGCTCCGTGTGCTGTTCAATATTGATACCGACGGACGGGCGTTCGAAAACGCGTATCAGACGGAAGTGAAACAGGCCGCCTGCCGGTATTTTTCCGCCTCGTTGCCGAAGCGCGTCGACATCGCGCTTATCTCTGCGAAGGGAAGGACCTGAGAAGAATATTTCATGCGCAATTCGTACTGACGAATACTTGTTCATGGGTAGGGTATAACCTCAGGTTATACCCCGACGGCGTATGACTTTTTGTTATTGCCGCGAGGCAAGGTAGGCATTGCAGCGTGAAGTCCGTATAATGCGCGCCAGTTAACTTTTCACCCGCCGGAGATGTTCCATGCGCCCTACAGGCCGAAATGCACAGCAAGTGCGCCCCCTGAAATTAACCCGCCATTACACCAAACATGCCGAAGGGTCTGTTCTGGTTGAGTTCGGCGACACCAAGGTTCTATGTAACGCCACGGTTGAAGACGGTGTGCCGCGCTTTCTCAAAGGACAGGGTCAGGGATGGGTGACCGCCGAATACGGCATGTTGCCGCGCGCCACGCATAGCCGTAACGCCCGCGAGGCAGCGAAGGGCAAACAAGGCGGACGGACGATGGAAATTCAGCGGCTGATTGCGCGTTCGCTGCGTGCCGCCATCGATCTGAAAGTGTTGGGCGAATACACCATCACGCTGGATTGCGATGTGTTGCAGGCGGATGGCGGCACCCGTACCGCGTCGATTACCGGCGCCTGCGTAGCGCTTGCCGACGCGCTGAATACCCTGGTGGCCAACGGCAAGCTGAAAAAGAATCCGCTGAAGGGCATGGTGGCGGCGGTATCGGTTGGTATCGTCAACGGTGAAGCGGTCTGCGATCTGGAGTATGTTGAAGACTCCGCGGCGGAAACCGACATGAATGTGGTGATGACCGAAGATGGCCGCATGATTGAAGTGCAGGGTACGGCGGAAGGCGAACCCTTTACTCATGAGGAGTTATTGTCTTTGCTGGCGCTGGCGCGCGGGGGGATAGAACATATCATTCAGGCGCAGAAAGCTGCGTTGGCTGATTAATTTTTTGATAGCGACCGCCAGGTCGCTTTTTTACGGTCTGTCGTTTATGGCGTTGACCGGCGCGAGCAATAAATCCATAACCGCATGATATGAGGAGATGCAGTAATGAAAGCCTATCAGCGCCAGTTTATTGAGTTTGCGCTCAGCAAACAGGTATTGAAGTTCGGCGAATTTACGCTGAAATCCGGACGCATCAGTCCCTATTTCTTTAATGCCGGCTTGTTTAATACCGGGCGGGATTTGGCGTTGCTGGGGCGTTTTTATGCCGAGGCGCTGGTGGATTCGGCCATCGAGTTTGATTTGCTGTTCGGCCCGGCTTACAAGGGCATCCCTATCGCCACCACCACGGCGGTGGCGCTGGCCGAACACCATGAGCGCGATCTGCCTTACTGCTTTAACCGTAAAGAAGCCAAAGATCACGGCGAAGGCGGCAATCTGGTGGGTAGTCCGCTGCAAGGCCGGGTGATGCTGGTCGATGATGTGATTACCGCGGGGACGGCGATCCGCGAATCGATGGAGATTATCGCCGCCAACCGCGCCCGGCTGGCCGGGGTAATGATTGCGCTGGATCGTCAGGAACGCGGGCGCGCCGATATTTCCGCGATCCAGGAAGTCGAGCGCGACTACCAGTGCAAAGTGATTTCCATCATTACGCTGCGGGATCTCATCGCCTATCTGGCGGAAAAACCTGAAATGGCGACGCATCTCGCCGCCGTTGAAGCCTACCGCGATCGCTACGGCGTGTGATCGGCTCTGAAAGGCAGGTTGCAATATTTCTCATCCTGCCTGTTATGCCTGCGTCCCTCCCTCATTATTCCCGCCTGCGCGGGAATAATGAGGAATACGCTCTGACTTGTGGCGTTAGTGCAACTGAGCGGCCAGCAGCGGCCAGCGGGTATCAAATTCCTGGGTGGGGCGATAGCGAAATTCAGAACGAATAAAGCGTGAGAGCATCCCTTCGCAGAACGCCAGTAACTGGCTGGCCAGCAGCGTTTCGTCATGCTGAAAACCTTTGCCGTCACGTAGCTTTTGTTCACGTAATACCTGTCGCAGCTGTGATTCGATGCGTTCAAATAGCTGATTGATGCGGCCCTGCAAACGATCCTGTTCAAACATCAAGGCGTGGCCGGTCAGAATGCGGGTCAAACCCGGATTGCGTTCGGCAAACCCCAGGATCAGCAATAAAATCAGTCGCAGACGAGTAAAGGTCTCTTTTTCATCTTGCAGAATCAGGTTGATGCGGGTCGTCAGGCTATCCTCAATAAACTCGATCAGGCTGTCAAACATCCGCGTTTTGCTGGGAAAATGCCGATAAAGCGCCGCTTCGGATACCCCAACGTTCGCGGCCAGCTTGGCCGTGGTAATGCGCTGGCTGCCGTCGCTGGACTCCAGCATTTGCGCCAGCGCCTGCAAAATTTCCTCGCGACGATTCCTTTTCGTATTTCCTTGTTCTGCCATGTATGAAAATACCCTTGCTAAAAATTTGACGGACAAACACCCGCTAGCGCCACAGTCACGCTGCGTGCTGTGGCTTATATGAATTTTTATCCTGCCGGACGGCAGGCGAAGACGCGTCAGCTACGGCCCGAATGGCCGAAGCCGCCTTCCCCGCGTTCGCTGCTGACGAAATCGTCGACCAGATTAAATTCAACCTGAACGACCGGAACGATAACCATCTGGGCGAGACGTTCGCCGGGTTCAATGGTGAAGGTCTGTTGACCGCGGTTCCAGACGGAAACCATGAGTTGTCCCTGATAGTCGGAGTCGATCAGCCCGACCAGGTTACCCAACACCACGCCGTGTTTGTGACCCAGGCCGGAACGGGGCAGAATCATCGCCGCCAGATTGGGATCGGCGATATGAATCGCCAGTCCTGTGGGGATCAGAACGGTTTCCCCGGCTTTCAGTTCCACGGCCTGATCCAGGCAGGCCCGCAAATCCAGCCCGGCGGAGCCAGGCGTGGCGTAGGTGGGTAACGGGAATTGTTGACCGATTCGCGGGTCAACAATCTTAACGTCGATTTTTTTCATCATAACGGCTGACAATCTCGTCGATTAAGTTTTGGCCAAGAAGACGTTTGTCGCATTGCGGCAACAGCTTGTCTCCGGTGGGCCAGAAAAGATGTAATGCATTGGTTTCACTGTTAAAACCATGCCCGGAAAGGGATACGTCGTTAGCGCAGATCAAATCCAGATTCTTACGCGCCAGCTTTTGGCGGGCGTATTCTTCCACATTCTGGGTTTCGGCGGCAAACCCGACGACATAAGGCCGATTTTCACCCATGGCGGCGACATCAGCGATAATATCCGGATTTTTTATCATGGCGACAGTGATTTCATCACCCTGCTTTTTGATTTTTTCGTTCGCGACCTGTTTGGGCCGGTAGTCCGCAACGGCCGCGCAGCCGATGACAATGTGCTGTCGCGCGGCTTCCGCCATCACCGCCTGCCGCATATCCAGCGCGCTGCCGACATCGATGCGCCTGACGTTAGCCGGGGTAGCCAGGGTCACCGGTCCGGCGACCAGCGTTACGTTGGCCCCTCTGTCGGCGGCGGCCTGGGCAATGGCAAATCCCATTTTCCCCGAGCTGTGGTTGCTGATGAAGCGCACCGGATCCATCGCCTCTCGCGTCGGACCGGCGGTGATCAGAATATTCAGATGTTGCAGGTCGCAGACCGCAGTGAAATAGCGCCGGGCCAGTTCGACAATCGCCTGCGGGTCAATCATTCTGCCGGGGCCGACATCGCCGCAGGCCTGGCTGCCGCTGTCCGGACCCCAGATAGGCAAACCGCGCGCGGCGAGCGTTCGCAGGTTGTCCTGCGTCGGCGCGGCGCGGTACATCTGCTGGTTCATGGCGGGAACAACGGCGATGGGCGCGGGCGTCGCCAGGCAGAGCGTGGTCAGCAGGTCATTCGCCATACCGGCGGCCAGACGCGCGATCAGGTCGGCCGTCGCCGGCGCCAGAATAACCAAATCGGCCCATTTCCCCAGCTCGATATGACCCATCGAGGCTTCCGCCGCCGGGTCGAACAGATCGTCCGCCACCGGGTGACCGGAGACCGCCTGCATCGTCAACGGTGTGATAAAGGCCTGCGCGGCCTGCGTCATGACGACGCGTACCTCCGCGCCATAATCGCGCAGACGCCTTACCAGTTCCGGACATTTGTACGCCGCGATGCCGCCGCTGATACCGAGCAAAATTCGTTTGCCGGCAAGACCTTGGTCAGAAGAGAGCCCATTCGGGCTGGAAAGTGCCGTCATCATCATGGTCCGATTAAACCTTAAAGAAGGCGCTATTTTACCATAACCTTGGCTCATGAGATGAATCTTAACGGTGTCGCCGCTTTTCCCGACAAAAATTGCGCACCGATTCGCAGCCTGCGATCGTCGGCATCGTCCCGTGATGTCGGCCGTGCCATGATGTCGCTCTGCCGGAAAGGAGGTTCGATGGACTGGGGAGATAAGCAGGCGCCGCGCGAAAAATTGGTCAATTTAGGGGCCAACGCGTTGACGGATACCGAGCTGCTGGCGATTTTTTTACGTACCGGGATTTCCGGCATGGACGTCATGCAGTTGGCGGACAGCCTGTTGACGCAGTTTGGTTCGCTGCATCAATTGATGTTCGCCAGCCAGTCCGAGTTTGATCGGGTGAAGGGCATCGGCATTTCAAAATATACGCAGTTAAAAGCGGTGGTGGAGTTGTCGCGCCGGCTGTTTTCATCCCGTCTGGCGAAAGAAGATGCGATGCTGAGCCCTGAAATAACCGGGCAATACCTGCAATTATTGCTGGCTCGCCAGGAGCGGGAGGTCTTTTTAGTCATGTTTCTGGATAATCAGCATCGGGTTATTCGTCATCAGGAGATGTTTGCTGGTACTATTAACTGCGTAGAAGTACACCCACGGGAAATTGTGCGTGAAGCGTTGAAAGCCAATGCCGCCGCATTGATTCTGGCGCACAATCATCCATCGGGGAAAGCGGAACCGAGTCAGGCCGACCGTGCGATAACCGAACAAATCATTAAAGCTTGCCTGCTATTAGAGATTCGTGTGCTTGATCATCTGGTCATTGGACACGGCGAGTATGTCTCTTTTGCCGAGCGCGGATGGATTTAACCGATATTTCCGCGATCCAAAGAGATCTTTAGCTGTTCGGGACTTGAGCACTTACGCTTCAGAGCGTATACTACGCCACCTTTGAGAATCTTGGGTTTGGCGTTAAGAGCCTATCTCAGCAGGTTTATCCTGATGACGGAGTCTTTTCAGTGAAGTTGCTGAGATGGGCTCTAGAGCCTGACGAGGCGGCCAAATCCTATACGAAGCTCGAGCTGATTTTGATTTTTGGAGAATAGACATGTCCCGAGTCTGCCAAGTTACTGGCAAGCGCCCGGTGAGCGGTAACAACCGTTCCCATGCACTGAACGCGACTAAACGCCGTTTTCTGCCGAACCTGCACTCACACCGTTTTTGGGTTGAGGGTGAAAAGCGCTTTGTTACGCTGCGCGTATCCGCTAAAGGTATGCGTGTTATCGATAAAAAGGGTATTGAGACGGTTCTGGCCGATCTGCGTGCCCGCGGTGAAAAGTATTAAGGAATTGAATCATGGCTAAGGGTGTTCGCGAGAAGATCAAGCTGGTTTCTTCTGCTGGTACTGGTCACTTTTATACCACTACGAAGAACAAGCGTACTAAGCCGGAAAAACTGGAACTGAAGAAATTCGATCCGGTTGTCCGTCAGCACGTAATCTACAAAGAAGCTAAAATTAAATAATTTTGGCGGATTGCTAAAAACCCTGCTTCGGCGGGGTTTTTTTATGGCCGTCATTCCGATCCGACGCGTAGTTTCCCTGACATGCCGCGCTTTCCGGCGTCTGTTTTCGCCAGCCGCTGGCCTCAGGCCGTCGTAAAGCTTATGATTATGCGGCCGATTATGCGGTTAGCCGGATAAACCGGTCTCGGGTAAACAGCGATGCGAATAGCGGCTATATCAGGCGTAACTGCAACAACAGCACGGGCGGAAATAGTCTTTCTGGCAGCGGCTTAACTCATCTGTCGGATTTTTCAGGAGATAACACATGCCGGAATTGCCGGAGGTTGAAACCAGTCGTCGGGGGATTTCGCCTTATCTTGTTGGTCATACCATTCTCTATGCTGAAGTGCGTAACGCCCGTTTGCGCTGGCCGGTCGCCGGCGAAATTTTATCCCTCAGCGATCAGACGGTGCTGGGCGTTCATCGCCGCGCCAAATATCTGCTGATCGAATTGGCCGCCGGATGGATTATCGTCCATCTGGGCATGTCCGGCAGCCTGCGGATCCTGCCTGAATACATTGAGCCGGGTAAACACGATCACGTTGATCTTGTCATGGATAGCGGCAAGGTGCTGCGTTATACCGATCCCCGCCGCTTCGGCGCCTGGCTATGGGCCAACAGTCTGCAAGAAAGCGCGGTGCTGGCGCATTTAGGGCCGGAGCCGCTGAGCGAGGATTTTTCCGGCGCCTATCTGTATCAGAAGTCACGCGGTAAAAAGACGCTGGTCAAACCCTGGATTATGGATAACAAGGTGGTGGTGGGCGTAGGGAACATCTATGCCAGCGAGTCGCTGTTTACGGCCGGCATCAGGCCGGACAGAGCCGCCGGGTCGTTGAGTGAAGCGGAAGCTGATCGGCTGGTGGAAACGATTAAACAGGTGCTGCTGCGTTCTATCGAGCAGGGCGGGACAACGTTGCGTGATTTTCTGCAATCAGATGGCAAACCCGGCTATTTTGCTCAGGAACTTCAGGTCTACGGGCGGACGGGGGAGCGTTGTCGGGTGTGCGGAACGCCGATAGAAACGGCGAAACACGGACAGCGCAGCACCTTTTTTTGTCGTCGTTGTCAGAGATAAGCGACGAATAATTGGTCGTTGCGATCGTATTAAGTCATGAAAACATCTATTGGCTAATCGTTTTTGTAAGGTTTTATTTTTTTATAAGATATAAAGAGCAGAGTAAAGGAGAGGGTAGATGGGCAGTGATTATTCTTGTTTGACAAGGCATCCGCTTGACAAACAACATATCAAATTAACTTATGTAACACATTTTTATTGTAATCAAAATAATATGGATTCAGTAACCAGCTTACTGAGGAAATATGAGCAACTTCCTGAAGATATTCGTACCGCGGTTGAATTTGTTATTGTTGATGATGGTTCGCCGATTGAATATGAAGTCGGTGAATTTGATTTAAACATCACCTGGCTGAGGATAAAGGAAGATATAAGATGGAATCAGGCGGGGGCGCGGAATTTAGGCGTCACCTATGCAAAATCCGATAAGTTTTTCGTAACGGATTTAGATCATGAATTACCGGAAGAGACATTCAGGTACTTGATTAAATTAAAAAATCCGGGAAGGAAATTTTATAAAATCTATCGGAAAAGTAGAGAGGACGGGATTGTCCGCAGAGGAAAAGTCTATAATACCGGCGAGCGCTATTATGGACATCCGAATACGTTCTTTATGTCGCGCGCCAGATTTATGCGCTTTTTTGGCTATGATGAAGAGTTTGCCGGTAACTACGGCTCGGAAGATTTTCGGTTCGTGAAATATCAAAAGTATCACGGGTCTCAGCAGCAGTATTTACCGAAAAGGATATGCTGCTTTGAGCGCAATGTGGATAGAGATGGAAGTTACCATTCATTACAGCGGGATTTAGCCGGTAATACACCGATTGATCTAAGAAAAAAAGAGGAATGTGAACTATTTGGTGATGAATATGGACAAAGTCGAATATTCCTTAATTTCACCTGGGAAATAAAATACCGTCATAACAAACGGCCCGTCACGCTCCCGCCATTCAATAAATGCTGGAAATCACTTTGGTGGTTCAGATATTTATTTGAGCCTCTTTCACGATAATAAATCGTCAGGGGCAAAATGATTCGTTCTGCCCCATTTGAACATCTGTGTTATTGGCGATCGGGCATCGCGGTGAAGCAGGGCGGCGCTACGGCAGCCTGGCGCGTAGGGCTTTCTCGATGGGAGCCGGCAGAAAATGGGTAACATCCCCGCCGTGCTTCGCCACTTCCTTAACCAGAGATGATGAGATAAAAGACCATTCTTCTGACGGCATCAGGAATACGCTTTCCAATGTCGGCATCAGATGATGGTTCATTTTAGCCAGTTGCAGCTCGTACTCGAAATCAGCAACCGCACGCAATCCGCGCACCAAAATATTGGCATTTTGGCTTTGCGCGAAATGCGCCATCAGTTCGCTGAAGCCGATAACTTCCACATTGGGCAAATGTTGCGTGACCTCTTTTGCCAGCGCCACGCGTTCCTCAAGCGTAAATAACGTATTTTTGCCTGGACTGGCGGCAATCGCCAGCACCAGATGGTCGAACATGTGCGATGCGCGGGTCAGCAGATCCAGATGGCCATTGGTCAGCGGATCGAAAGTTCCGGGATAAATCGCTTTAGTCGTCATGGCGTTCCTCCGCTCTGTGCGCAAACCACGCTCAATCAGTGAGCCCGGGGCGGCAGATAAGGTTCGAGTAATGAGAGTAACTTCTGCAACGCCCCCTGATTCTGGTGCAAAACCTCTACGGCGTGTCGGCCATAATAGCGACGATAGTCTTCATCAGCGAGCAGATTGCCCACTTCTTTAGCCAGCGACGCGGTATCGGTAACCGTAATCAGCCCGTCTGCCTGTTCAAGCTTGTTGCAGATATCTTTGAAGTTAAACGTGTGCGGCCCCATCAGTACCGGAATGGCATGCGCGGCCGCCTCCAGCGGATTATGCCCGCCGCGTTCCACCAGGCTGCCGCCGACAAACGCCAGGTCGGCAATGCCGTATAGCAGCATGAGTTCGCCCATGGTGTCGCCGACAATAACCTGAGTGGCGGCAGAAGGCGTCTCCCCGCTGCTGCGCAGAATATAGTTGAATCCCAGCTCTTGCGTCAGCGCTTGCGTCGTAGGGAAACGTTCCGGATGACGGGGAACCAGGATCAGCAAGAGATCGGGAAAAGTCGCCAGCAGCTGGCGATGGGCCGCTAACACGATCGCCTCCTCGCCCTCATGGGTGCTGGTTGCGATCCACACCGGACGGTGCGGCGCCCACTGACGCCGGAGCGTCACCGCGCGCGCCGCCAGTTCCGGCGTAACGGAAATATCAAACTTGAGGCTGCCGGTGACCGCCAGGCTGGCGCGTTTTAGACCGAGATCGATAAACCGTTGGCCGTCTTCCTGATTTTGCGCGGCGACCAGCGTGATTCGTTGCAGAATATGGCGGGTCAAACTGCCTATTTTTTTATAACCGACGGCAGAACGCGCCGACAGACGGGCATTGGCTATCACCAGAGGGACTTTACGCCGGTGTAATTCGGCAATCAGGTTCGGCCACAGCTCGGTTTCCATGATGATCACGACTTTAGGACGCACCTGATTAAAGAAACGCTTCAGGGCGCAGGGCAGATCATAGGGCAGATAGACATGATAAACCGAGTCGCCGAAGGCTGAGCGCACGCGTTCGGAGCCGGTGGGCGTCATGGTGGTGACGGTTATCGGCAGATCGGGATAACGATGGCGTAACGCTCTGACCAGCGGAATGGCCGCCAGCGTTTCTCCCACGGAAACGGAGTGCAGCATGATGCCGTCGGGTTTGACTTTTTCCGCGCAGAAACCGTAGCGCTCGCTCCAGCGTCGGCGATAAGCGGGCGCTTTGCGGCCGCGCAGCCACAGTCGGATCCATATCAATGGTTGGATTAGGTATAAAAGAACGGTGTAGAGGGTTTGTAGCATGCGTTTTACTATAGTTGGTTATCGCTGGTGGCGATTTTATCGGGTTACGCAGGAGAAGGCTATTTGTAAAACCGAGGACCGGCATTGCTCGCGTTGATAGCGGGTAGTTGATGTCTTAACGTGCGCCAGACAGGCTGACGCGGCGTCAGAAGTTTTGAAATCATTTAATGAACACGTTATCGAATTTCTCCATTACGGAATATTTATTGAATTCATTGCTATAACAATCCCAATTTTGTTGGCTCATATAGTCTTTATCAAATTCAGTAAGGATGGAGAAAAGCTCATTTTCATCTTTATAGGTAAGAGCTTTAGAGCCTAAAATATCGAGGTGGCAACGTTCTTCTGATTGCGACCAGGTTATTATAGGTTTGTTTTTTATTGAAAACTCCCCTATAGCAATACCAAATGTTTCACCATTGATCCTTGCATGAAGGTATGCATCACAAGTATTTATAAATTTTGTTTTGTAGTGGGGGTCAGATGAAGCATTAAGAAAGATGATATTATCATATTTATAAAAAAAACCTTTTTTAACAAAAGGGTCAGTCCCTAAAAATAAAAAGAAAATATCTTTCCTTTTTCGTGCTATTTTTTTAATGATTTTATGAGCAAAAATTATATCAAATGTCTCTGCGCCTCCATGTCTACCAAAAACGATTGCATCTTTGGGAATACCCAGCTCATCCCTAAGGTTTTCATGCTCGTCCGGTAAACATATCATATGTGGCACGTAGGGAGCGGCTCCGGCGGTCATTTCATCGGAAAGCCATTTTGAAACATAAGCATATACATCACCATGTGGTTCATGGTGTTTGAAAACAGCATGGATTACGGTTTTTATTTTTTCGCTGATAATATTAGATTTTTCTCCTGAGTTAATAACGTATAAAATATCCGACTGTGTTTCTTTTATTATTTTATCTATCTGTTCATGATGTGTGTAACTATATACTTCAAAGTGTTTTTTGAACAAGTCGATAGTAGGTAAAAAATTATTTGGACTGTTTTTGTTATATAAGATTATAGATTCGTTTTTAAGTGTGTTTTTGTTTTCATATGCGTAATGGAACATTGCATTGGTTGTTCCTCTATAACATAATTGATTTTCATGAAATATTATCTTCATATGTGACCCGGGTATTTAAGAGGCTGTTGGGGAAAATATTAAATTAGATTGGTTGATTTTTAATAATCTCGAAAAAATTGATTTTTTAAAATAAATCATATTATTTTTTTAATTTCTTTTTGAAACGTAATAACTCTTTTTTTAATTTTCCTAATATACTTTTCTTCATAAAGTAGTTCAAGGCATAGCTATTGTGACTTTCAATCGAGGCTTTTAAAATATATTTTCTATAATCAATTTGCGTTCCCCCTGAGCTGATTTCATCAGCGATTTCGATAAAGCATTCAATCATTGCTTTATTGCGGGACTCGAAAAGGTGAAGATAGCCATCCTCATAGATGGTAAATAAACCATATATATATTTATCGCCAAGCAGCCACTTGGGAACGGCTGAGTGGGAAGGATAAACCATCTCTATATTGACGTTATTCTGTAATGCGGCCGCAGTTAGCTGCCCACCAACATCAAATTTATCGCTGGCTTGCATTGATGGTCGTCCCAACGCTCGCCATGTCTCGGCTTTTATTGCGAAAAACATTGGCCCAGCATAAATATAGCGATGATCTATATGATTGGCGGATTGAGCGCAGCCGAAAACAGCCCCGCTTTGCGCTACGTCAATGGCCTTTTGTACAGCTTCCCTGTTTAAAGGAATACAATCGATATCCACAATAATGATAATTTCGTTATCTTTAGCGGTATTGAGTATTTCTTCCATCCATAAACCATGATCCATACCATGGCGATTATGTTGTTCTATCGTTAGGCCAAAGGATTGAAAAACTTTTCTTTGCGAATTAACTAGACGAGGATCTATGTTATTCCAATAGAAAGAAAATATTTTAACCTGTGGGTCTGCTAAATGATGATTGGTTGCCATTCGATGTCCTTGTAACGCGCTGATTTTGTACGCAGGGAAATATGATTGATTTAATGAAAATAATATTTTTTCATGTAAGCTGCAGCGCTGAAATATTGTTAGGTATTAACACGTTGTTTCTAATAAAAATTTTAATTCTGCGAGACGGTTATTCTGTTGAATAGCTTTTTATTCTGGATTTTTTTATGTATCTATAAAATAGTTTATTTATTCTTCTTTTTATTTTTAACTTTATTGGGAATGTGCTTCTGATTATTCGCTTCTTTATTCTATTTTTATTGATATTTTCCGTAGTGAATCTTTCATCACCGATATCGGAACTTTCAGCAAAGGTACTTAAATGAATGCAGTGCGGTATAAGCCCTCTTAGGTTTATAATGTCATATTCTTTAAAGATAAACCAATGGTCGGCAACCGACCACACGGGGTAAAGAAAATTATACAGCGCGTGAGCACCCTTATTGTTAATAACATAACCATGAGTGCGCGTGGCGGAAAGGGCATTGTATATAGCGTGCGAATGATCGACATCGGTCTTTTCATTATCGATGTATGTCGATACGGGTGTTAATAATGTGGCCGTTGGTTGATTTATTTTTTCCTTTTCAAGGAATGCCAGGACATCTGGGGTCTCTTCACCGAGTAACGCGTCATCCTCTAAAATAAGCGCCATGGCAATATTTTCATCTATCATTTTCTTATAAATAAATAGATGGCTTAGCGCGCATCCCATCTCACCGGGATTGTTAAGCAAGTTTATTGGTGATGAGTGTTTTTTCTTTTCTTCTTCAGTAAGCTGGGATCCCTTTATCGCAGGGAATATCTCATGCTCAATACCTAACGCAGAGCATTGTGCGATCATGTCTTCTCTGCGTTGAGTATTCTCTCGCAGATTTATTATGAATGTTCTCATATATTGTGGGATCTATAATGATGATTTTATAGTTACTTGCTAAGAATATATTTTATTCTGCTTTTTATCGCAGATATATACTTTCTTTTAACGAATTCATGCTTCGATTTTTTCTTCCACTGCAGAGGCGTCCCGGGTGCGAGCAGGGGAACATCTTGCCAGGTTGATTGTTCATAGGCTTGTTTGAAGAAAATGGTTGAGGGATATTGCCCCCATTCACTCCACGGCTTGGTAGTGCCTACGTAGTGAATAAGAATAGACTCATTATTAATCAGGTGTTTATATTGTTGATGCGATTTATCACTCAATTCGCTTTTTATACTGTATATACAGTTGAATTTTCTAGGTAGAAGATATGTTCGATTAATCAATAATACATTCAGAGCATCTTGATCGGGATATTTCAGATGTGAGTTTTCTAATATAAATGAAATAGTTTTTGATGTTAGTTGTTCTTGATGCCATTTTTTAAGGTTTACTAACATCACCCCTGAGTTAAAATATACATCTTTCAGTTCAGGAATATTTAATCTTTCTACGGCTTTAGGATGCATTTCTTTTATATCGGGAACAACGGCACATACATGATCAACTAAGTCCAATGTTATAAGCTCGTCAAGGTTTCCTTTACACATGACATCAGCATCAAGATATAGTAATTTATTAATATCTTTCCCAAGGTAATCAAAAGCAATAAGTCGATAGTAAGCAGAGTATGGCCAGTTTTTCGCTGGTAGTTTCTCTAAGGGAGTATTGTCGATATGATATATTGTGATGTCAATTTTAAATTTCTCTGCCATCTTTTCGAATCGATGAATAATATCAGCGTCAATGAAATCGATAAAAAAATGTAGAGAAATAGATAAAGTATTATTGATTAATACTGATGTGGAAGAAATGGCTGCGCCAAATAAAAAATTTTTATCAATGCCGTATGCTATATGTAATGTTTTTTTATTTGGATTTTTTTTATGGGATCGATATAACTCTATCTTTTGCTTGATGATATTTTCGTTAAAATACATATTTATATTTAGTTGTTTGATAGTTAGAGGATTTTCTTTAAAAAGTAAGATGCATAACTTTTTAAGCCCAAAAGTAATTTTCTGTTATGTAATTGATGTTTTGCGCTGTACCGCAACTGGCTTGCTGTGTGTGCCTTAAGCAGTTTTGAGTCATACCACGGCGAGTTTTTCTTTGCAGTGAGAAAATAACTGGAACATTCATAATAGCTAGCCCATTCATGCCACGGTTTGGTTGGGCCAATATAGTGAACAAGAACGCTATCTTGTGTAATAGGGATGATGTGTTTTTTTATTTTTTTTAGTTCGTAATTTATACTGTATTGTGTATTGTATGCTTTACTTACAAAAACGACCCTTTCAACTAAAAGTATATTTAATATATCCTGATCAAGAAATGATATTCTTTCCTTGATCTCATCTTTAGCAAGGAGAGCCATCGCAGCCCGGCTGATATCTTCAGTTCCCCATTGTGTAATGTTTATCAGTAAAAAACCTGCGTTAAAATAACCATTACTGATATTATGATCGCCTAATGCGATGGCTCTTTTATCCCACCACTCTTTTTCACCTTCAGTTACAACAGCTGCGAGATGATTCTCTATATTTACCTTTTGTAAGTTCCGTATGCTACCTTTGCAAATTATATCTGCATCTAAATATAGAATGCTATTCAGTACGTTATAGAAAAAATCTGCGATAACGAACCTAAAGTAAGTCGCATATGACCAGTTCTTTGTACTAGGCAATTGCTTTAATTCTTCGCAGTTTACAATATAAATGATTATTTGTGTGTTGTATTGTTGGCACAGGTTTTGAAAATCAATAATATCTTGTGGTGAGAAGAAATCCGTAAAGATATGAAATGTAAAATTCATATCTTTGTTGTTAAGCAAAATAGAGGCAATAGATATTCCACAACCAAATATGAAGTTCCTATCGATCCCGTAGGCAATATTGAAAGTCTCATTTTCAGCAGTGAGTAAATCGTTATTGAGAGTTATTTTCTTATTAATAACAACTTTTTTGTCAAAGTACATCTTTCCGCCGATTATTTTTTGAGTGAGTGGTGGTTTTCTAAAAATGAATTTATTGTTTTAATGAAATTTGAGTAATAATTCTTATCATAAAAGTCATAAATTGATTTTTTTATTTCTTCAGCATCAGGAAATGTTCTATCTTGAATAAGAGAAAGTAATATTTTTTGTAATGCTGGCAAATCATGTGGTGGGTAGAGCTGCCCGTTAATTCCATTCCTAATGATATCTCCCGGTCCTGAAGGACAATCGGAACTGATGCAGTAGACGCCGTGAGACATCGCCTCAAGTAAGGTCATTGGCAGACCTTCAAATGCCGAGGTCATCACGAATGCGCTGACGTGCTTTATTTTGTCCTGAACGTATTCCCACGGATTCGCCTGCCAGCCATGCCAGTGGATGCGCTGACCGATGCCCAACGTCTGTGCGTAATCCTGGCAGATTTTCATATCCGAACCATCGCCCACGGCATGAAATATCCAGTCGCCGTCAAGTTTGGCGAGCGTATCCAGTAAGTCTTTAAGCCGCTTCTGGCCGGTGAATTTTATTCTGCCGACATATAAAAACGAGGCCGGCTGGGCTGGGCCTGGGCGGGGAATGATTTTCTCCGTCGGCGTTACCGGATTGAATATTGTAAAGATGTTATCCGCCGGCACGCCGCGGGCGACCAATTGCTGTTGAATACCCGAGCTGATAGCCAGATGATAATCGGCCGTCAGCACGCGATCGGCGTGCTTTTTATGATCGAGAGAATAGTGGATCCATGAAATCAGCCGAATATCTCTTTTGCTGGCTTTTATCGCTCTGGAGGCAATCAGACAGGATGGCGCATCAAACGAAATCACAACATCAGGATGGTTTTTTGCAATATAACGTCCGAGCGCGCAGGTATGCCTGAGTCGTCTGATAAAGGAAATCTTGATGCCTGAACGGGAATAAACGGCGTTTTTACCTGCAAGCCAGTTTTTGTCCATTCTGTCGTCACGGCAAAGGAAATAGAGCGTATAGCTGTTCCTGGTTTCAGGATCGTCGGTGAGAAAGCGGGTTACCTTTTGTATTACCGTTTCAATGCCGCCAAACCCGGATACGGCTTCGCCAACGAAAAGTATATTCATATTGATTCAATCTTGCCGTGGATTAGAGTGATTTGCGCTCGGTTCTGCGTTTGATTTTATCAGCCTTAATTTCAGCTTCACTGAGCAGGTTTTTTTCATCTGTTACTATCATGCGCAACGGCTGATTAAAATAAATTTTCATGAAATAAAAGATATCCGATTTCGTCAAGCCGATATCCAGCGATGAAAAATATAAACCAATAAGGTCTTTATTACGCCAGCGGGTAGGGACTGTTGCCCTTATCTGAGAACGATGTAAATCAATCACCGATATTTTCAGCTCGTCGCTGCCCGGCGTATAGGACAGGTGGAGTAAAAAGTGGCAGATATAGCAATCGCGATGATTGACGCCGGCGGCGTGCATTTTGCGCACCATTTCCGCCACCCGGCGGATAATCGACCTTTTCTCCCGTAACAGCGGTCGGCGGCGCGGCCACTCGGCGCAGTAATCCTCCAGGCTGATCGCCGGGTTAAGATCTTCCGTGATAATAAAAGAGTGGCGGCGCAATGGGTTTAACCCACGCTGACCAAAGCCCACGCCGCGCATGGTATCCACGCCCGCCTCGGCCAGACGGTGGATGGCATGCCACTCGCGGTCGGCGCCCAGTACCGGCAGCCTGAGCGAAACCAGGTTTTTAAGCGCTTCTTTCAGCGTGGTGCCGCGATGTATTTTGATGAAATACGACTGGCCGTCCAGGGTGAAACGCAAGGTTCGTCGGCTTTCAAGCGCCCGAAATATCTCGCCGTCGAGTTTGTCGACTTCTTTAAAGGGATCTTTATCTTTCCATAAAGAAGCGAAAGGGGGTTTTAATTCAATCATACGGCTCATTTACTCATCGTCGCCTGAAATCAGCCTGGCTGCTTTCTGCGGCAAACTGTATAAATCTTCGCTATCGGCGAAATGGCGGGCATTATGCGCCCAGTTCCGTAAGCTGTCCGGCTGGCTCAGCGCGTCCCGCAAGGCGTCGTTCAGGGCGTCCTGACGGTAGGGCGAGGGGATGACGCGCCCCGCCTGCGCCTTGTCGATATAGAAAGCATAGCCGCACACCTCGGTAACCATCACCGGTAATCCGGCGGTGAGCGCTTCCAGCAGTACGATGCCGGCGGCTTCCTGATAAGCCGGATGCATCAGCAGGTCGGCGGCGGCCATAAAGTCGGCGATATCATCGCGCCCGGAGAAAAAACGAACATTGTCACCAATGCCCGACTGGGCGGCCAGCGACTGGTAGCGCTCAGGTCTATCCTGCCCGACAACCAGGAACACCACGTGCCGGCGGAGTTCCTCCGGCAAACTGGCGATGGCCCGGATGCTGCGCTCCACGCCTTTGCGTTTGAAATCGGAACCGACCTGAAGCAGGACGACGGCGTTTTCGTCGATGCCTTGCGCGCGGCGGAATGTCTGGCGGGCGTCGGGCGCCCGGCGATCGTATTTGCGGTCGAGAGCGATGCCCGGTGGCAGAATAAAGAAGCGTTCATCCTGCGTGGCGTAATGCTTTTTAAAATCCGCAATCTGGCGCTGGGTCAGCATCAGCATTTTGGTGTGGCCGGCGCGATCGAATACCGCTTGCTCAAACGCGGCGTAATGGCGGTAGCGCGGCGTCAGGCGGTAGAGCCAGCCCTTTTCCTGCGCCACCTTTTCCGCATAGCACACGTCGGCCGCATAATAGAAATCCAGTCCCGGCATTTTATTAAAGCCCAGCACGCGATCGACCGGATGTTGCTGCAAATGGCGGCGTACCCACTCGGCATAGCGGCGGTTGCGGGTATGGTTGCTGATGCCGGATACGGGTACCAGAATAATCTCCAGGTTATCCGGTTTTTCGCCTTGCCATGACAAAACATAGACGCGGACGTGATGCCCCTGGGCGACGCAGGCCTGGGCAATACTGTAAAAGTCACGCTGTAGCCCGCCAAAAGGAAAATATTTGTACAGGCAGATGGCGATATTCATGGCGATTCCTTATTTCCCGCTGGCGAGATGTGGTCGGCAAACAGGCTTTCCGCCGCCTGAATCACGTCCTGAGCGGGAATGCAGGAGAGGTACTTGCGGCTTCGGTCGAGATGCCGCCGCTCCGGCATGGCCTGATAATCTCCCGCCCAGATGACGATGCTGTTATCCGACCAGGGCCGCCATTTTTTATGGTCGGTAGGACCAAACAGGCATACGGCGGGGGTGTTTAACGCCGCCGCCATATGCATCGGCGCCGAATCCACGCCGATATACAGCACCGCTTTGTCGATCAATGCGGCCAGTTCCGGAAAGCTGGTTTTGCCGGCGAGGGAGATATCCGGCTTATGTCCGCATTGTGCGTGAATATCGCGGACCATATCGAGATCGTCCGACGACGGGCCGCAGGTCAGCACGACTTCCCATCCCTTTTGTTTCAGATGATCAATAACCTGGGCGAACTTATCGTTATCCCAGCATTTGAATAACTGTCTGGCCGTCGGTTGAATCACCACGTAGGGCTGATCCAGCAGGTGCGGATGCGCGGCGAAAATGCGTGCCGCCTCTTCAGCGCCGTAAGCAAGGGTCATGCGTTCTTTCCGCTGTGCCGCAGGCAAACCCAACGGCGCAAGCATCGAGCGATTTTGCTCGATAATATGCTCGCCCTGCGGGCGCACGCATTCGCTGAACAGTGAACGCCACCATTTCCCTTTCAGGCTATCGCCGCGGTCTAGGGCGATGCTGCGGCTTGCCAGCGATTTGATTAACAGCGCGACGGGCCATTGGTCGGCCAGATTGACGATCAGATCGTAATGATTGCGCTTAAGCGTTTTTCGTATTGCAATGAATTCTTTTATTTTTTCCGGCAGACTCGCCGTTTTTCTTTTTAAGCCGTAGAGATGATGAATATCCGGATTTTTCGACAGTATGGGGCGAGTGTCTTCGTACAGCAGCACATCGATCTTGGCAGCGGGATAATGGGCTTTCAATGTGCTGATAAGCGGCGTGGTAAGCAGCATATCGCCGTGAAAGCGCAGTTTCACAACCAGAATCCGATGACAGGGAAGGGCTTTTTCACTCACTCGCTTTCCTTACTTTCCTTAAATAACGGAACGCTACCGCCCCTGGCTCAACAGCTACCAATAGACTGCGGGTCATGCTCCGGATTATCACCAATAGGGCGCGCACGCGACTGCCGCGCCGCTTTATGCCGCTATGGTACTAAAAGCCGCTATGCTCTCACAGTGATAATTAAGATTATATCCGCCATCTTGCCAGCGGCGGGGACGTCGCTGGCAGGCGCTGATTTCCGCCGTTGTACCCGGTTATCGTTTCAGTAACGTGCCGGTCAATGTGGCGGCGAGGCAAAAGGTCAGCAGCCAGGCGATTAACATATCCCGTGAGTACAAAATAACATCGCTCAAACCGTACATGATCAGCGCAAAGACAATGGCCGCCAGCAGGTGGCTTCTGAGAACAAACAGGGAAAAGTAGATCAGGGACGCATAAAAGAGGGTTAACATCGCGACGCCAGGCAACCCTTTAAGGGAAAACGCCTCGATCGCTTCGTTATGCAGGTGAACATTCAGGTATTCCACCGCGCCGCTTAAACCGGGCTTTTGCGCGGCCAGGGCGGTAATGTGCGCGGAACGCTGCTCGGCGGATTGCCCGAACAACGCCTCTTCTCCCGCTTCAATCCCCGATTGATACATGGCAATGCGCGCGCCGACCGAGGTCTTGCTGTTATTCATGCTGTAGTTGCGTATGTCGTTGCGCAGGTCGTCGGCGCGTTTCTGGATGGTGTCGTGAAACAGCAGCGAACACAGCAGAATAGTCATGACGGAGCCGACAAAGGCTTTGATGAGCAGCGGTTTATCGTGCCGAACCTCTGATAACAGGATCATGACGCCGACAATCGGATAGACAAAAATGGCCGCCCGCGTCTCTGTCAAAATGATCGCAACGGTGACGAGTAAGAAGTGCGCCAGATAGAGATAATATTTATAGCGTGAGTTGAGTTTGAGCAGCACCTGCGCGCTCAGCGCGCCGATAAAGGTCAGGAAATAAGCGGCGCTGGTCGCCTGACCGAACATCAGCCTGATACGGTGCATATCATCAAATACGGATTGATAAAACGCATAGCCTACCGTAAGCAGACAGATCGCCAGTATGCAGGGCAGGTGATATTTTCGCCGCTCCTGAATATTGTTCAACGCGGCAAGCATAATGAACGCCCCCAAAATACAGGCATGGGCGGCAGACAAGTGGGCGTCGTAGACGTAAAAAAATAAACTATCCTGGCGAGAGTAGTGATAAAACCAAATGAGATTGATGATGCCGATAATCAGCAGGCACAGCGGCGTAATCAGCAGGCGTTTGGCCGCAAGCACCGTTTTCAGATGGGTCATCACATAAAAAACGGCAAATGAACCGGTTAAATAGAAAAACCATCCGGCGATAACGGTGCTGAACGGCATAATACATAACGTCAATAAACAACCGGGAAAAAGGGCTTTTAGCGCCAGCGCGGAACTCAGGTCTGGTGTTTTTACCAGCCCATATCTTAAATAATTAAGCATGTATTTTTATTCAAAAGTCGGGAGTGGGATTACTCGCCTGATGGGGTTAAGTCTATCATTTGATCCAGTTTTTGCCGGATTTCCCCGGCGGTAATGGCCGCCATGTGCCGATTTTCAGACAGTTCCGCCACCTGATTCAATCCATATCCGCCGATCAACCCCGGATCTGTCGGGCCATACAGCGTGATGTTGGGACGATCCAGCGCGGCGGTTAAGTGGCTTAACCCGGTATCGACGGAAACCACCGCTTTCGCGCCGGCCAACACTTCCGCGACTTGTTGCAATGCAAGGCGAGGTAAAACCTCGACGTGATGAAACCCTTGTGCCAGACGCAGCGCGCGCTGATGTTCATGTTCGGCGCCCCAGGGCAGCTTAATCCTTAAGCCGCTGGGTTGCAGCAAGGCGATCAGTTCCCGCCAGTGCGCCTCCGGCCAGTGTTTTTCATCGCGTGTGGTGGCATGAAGAAACACTAAATATTGATTGGCGTCGGCCGGCAAGCGGGAAAGAAAGCGCGGGGCGATGGCATAGTCGCCTTTCTCGACCGGTTTTTTATAGTGCAGGCTGGCGGCGAAAAGCTCGCGTACACGTTCAACCGCATGCAGCCGACGACTGACGTAATGACGATAGTTATAGAACCAGCTGGCGAGCGGTTCGCGGGCGCTTTTGTAATCCAGTCCGTGTTTTTTGCCGCGCGCGAGGCGCGTAACCAGCGCGGCGCTTTTAATCAACCCCTGCGCATCGATCACCGCGTCATACCGGTATTCACGCAGTTGTTGCCTGAAGCGCGCGCGTTCCCGGCGTGTTTCGGCGCTGAACCAGCTTTTTCTCCAGCGACGGAGAGCCACCGGGAGCACGCGGGATACCGCAGGGTGCCAACTGGGGATCTGTGCGAACCCTTCTTCCACCACCCAGTCAAACTGGATGCCGGGCAATGCCTGCATGGCGTCGGTCAGGGCGGGTAACGTATGAAGAACATCGCCCATCGAGGATGTTTTGACGATTAGCACCCTCATGCGCCTTCTCCCGGCGCGGTCAGGTATTTTTCCAGCGCGGTGAGAACCTGTTCCGGCTGAATATCGATGAGACTTTGATGGTAGCCCTGTTCTGCATCGCCTTTACGCACCCGCTGATAACCGGTAATTAAGCGAATAACTTCCGCCCGATGCGACAACGGCGGCGTAAAGTCAGGACTGCTGGGGCCGTAGAGCGCGATCAGCGGACGATCGAGCGCGGCGGTGACGTGCATTAACCCCGAGTCGTTGCTCACAACCGCGTGACAGGCGGCAATCAGCACCACCGCCTGTTCCAGCGACGTTTGGCCGGCAAGGTTGAGGCAGTGCGGCCGGGCGTTTTCCGGCAACGCCGAGCGAATATCATCGCCTGCCGGCCGGTCGTTGGCGGATCCAAACAAGGCGACCTGATAACCCCGTTCAATCAGCATTTGCGCCAGCGCGGCGTAGTGATAATGCGGCCAACGTTTGGCGGGGCCAAATTCCGCGCCGGGGCAAAAACCGATAACCGGACGCGGCCCCTTCAGTTTGAAGGTCGCCGCCGTCGTCGCGATTTCCTCGTTGCCGACCTGTAGCCGGGGCCACAATATCGGCTGAGGAAGATCCTGCGCGCTGTGAATACGGTCACGTTCGTAGGCCAGCGCGACATAGCGCTGCACCATCAGCGGAAAGGCGGCTTTATCCAGCACGCGGACATCCGTCAGCAGCCCATAGCGCATTTCCCCACGCCAGCCGGTCCGCTGCGGGATGCCGGCGAAAAAAGGCACCAGCGCCGATTTAAATGAATTAGGTAATACATAGGCGCGGTCGTAATGGGCGGCCCGCAGAGAAATACCGAGGCGACGACGTTCTCCCAGCGCCAGTGCGCCGTGGCCCAACGGCATCGCCAGCGCCTGATTGACCTCGGGCATGCGCGCGAGAAGAGGGCGGCACCAGGCCGGCGCCATCACGTCGATGATCGCTTGCGGATGTTCCGCCTTCAGCGTGCGATACAGGCTGTGCGACATCATCATATCGCCGACCCAGGAAGGGCCGATAACCAGGATTCTCATGCTTTTGCTTTCATACTGTTTATCAGTTCCTTAATGGCGCATGCCTGCCTATGGGGCGTAACGATCCCGGATTAAGCGGTACGGTTCAGCCAGGCCATATATTCAGCGACGCCTTCGGCAACGGTTTTAAACGGTTTGTCGTAACCAGCCGCGCGCAGTTTGGTCAGGTCTGCCTGGGTGTACGCCTGGTAACGGCCTTTCAGCTTATCCGGGAATTCAATATATTCCACGCTGCCTTGTTGATGGAACGCCAGCGTGGCATCGGCAACGGCCTGGAAAGATTCAGCCCGGCCGGTGCCGCAGTTGAAAATGCCGGACACGCCTTTTTGCCAGAACCACAGGTTGACGGCGGCGACATCGCCGACGTAGATAAAGTCCCGTTTGAAGTTTTCGCTGCCGGTGAACAGCTTCGGATTTTCACCCTGATTAATCTGTTTGTTCAGGTGGAAGGCGACGCTGGCCATGCTCCCTTTATGTCCTTCGCGCGGACCGTACACGTTGAAATAGCGGAAGCCGCAAATTTGCGATTCGGCCTGCGGCAGAATTTCGCGTACGTATTGGTCGAACAGGAACTTGGAGTAGCCGTAGACGTTCAGCGGTTGCTCATATTGGCGATCTTCAATGAAGTTATTGTCGCGACCGCCATAGGTTGCGGCGGAAGAGGCGTACAGGAACGGGATATTGCGATCGAGGCAGTAGTGCAGCAGCTCTTTGGAGTACTGATAGTTGTTTTCCATCATGTACTTGCCGTCCCACTCGGTGGTCGACGAGCAGGCGCCTTCATGGAACACGGCGTCGATATCGCCCAGATTGTCGCCGGCGATGATATTGGCGATGAAATCCTCTTTATCCATGTAATCGGTGATATCCAAATCCGCCAGATTGACGAATTTCGTCCCGTCTTTCAGGTTATCGACAACCAGAATATCCCGATAGCCAATGTCATTGAGCGCTTTTACGATATTGCTGCCGATGAAACCGGCACCGCCAGTAACGATAATCATGGGATCTACCCTTGTTAATCTTGCCGGTGAGGCACCGCGCCTCACGCTGTTTATGAACGCTATAATAGCATTTCATTTTATCGCAAGCAGCCCGGCGTGCGTTTATCCGGGATTTCTGCGAGCGGAAAAAGAAAAATAGCGCAACGGTTTAGCGTTTAATGTGATTTTTCCGCGGATCCGAACCAGGTTTGCCAGCGACGTTTTACAAACACGACGGCCGCGTTGTCGTGAACGGCATCGCCGAACAGTTGGAGCATCGCTCCGTTTTTCACGGCTTCAGGCGGATGTTTCACCCTGCACTGTTTTATCCCAATGAATGGTTTGCCGCCGTCGGCCGGCGTCCGGGTTTGTGGCGCTTTCGGCGTAACTGGCGCGGATAAAGGCTCGTCGTGCGGCATCGGTTCATTCAGCAACTGGCTGGGGCGAACTAAAACGATGTCAGGCGCCAGCGTGGGCAGCATCTGCTGCAAAACCTTAATGGTCGACGGATGCGGGTGGCCGATGGCGATGGCGGAGCCGCTGCGCCGCGCAATCTGCACCGCCCGGTTAAACTGCTGGCGGATATCGGCCTCATTTTGCGAGTCATCCAGGAATACTTTGCGCTTAATGACCTTGACGCCGGTTCCGGCGGCCGCGCGGCTGGCCTGACTGCTGCCGATGGTCATGCTGTCGAGAAAATAGAGGTGATAGGCGCTCAGCGACTGCATCACTTTTTGCATGCCCGGCAGGCTGGAGGTCATCGCGCTGCCCATATGATTATTCATCCCGACGGCGTAAGGCACATTGTTGACCGACTGGCGAATGATACGCGCAATCTCTTCGCTGCTCATGTCAGGATGCAGGGTGTCGCGCTCCAGGGGCTGTTTGCTGAGCGGCGCCATCGGCAGGTGGATCAGCACTTCACGGCCTTGATTATGCGCCTTGGTCGCCATTTCTCTGGCATAGGGCGCATTGGGCAAAACCGCGACCGAAATGGCGGTGGGCATGTTTAAAACCTGATTCTCGTTATGAGGGCGATAGCCGAAGTCGTCAATCACAATGGAAAGTTTACCGGCCATGATGAACGGAGATAACGACAACAGGCTGAAAAGCAATAGTATTTTTGATTTTAACTGGTACAAGACTATCTTCCCAACCAAGGTTGTGGGTTTACCGCCTGCCCCTGGCGACGAATTTCAAAATAGAGCGCGGGCTGGCTTTGTCCTCCGCTGGTCCCTACCAGCGCAATCGGCTCGCCCGCTTTGACCTGAGCGCCGACGGAAACCAGCGCGCTCTGGTTATAGCCGTATAAGCTCATATCGCCTTTACCGTGCTGCACCACCACCACCAGGCCGTAGCCTTGCAGCCAGTCGGCCATCAAAACGGTGCCGTCGGCGATCGCCTTCACTTCGGTGCCTTCCGGCGCGGCGATCACCATACCTTTCCAGCGTAATTCGCCTTGCAGCGATTCGCCGAAACGATGTTCGATACGGCCGCGCACCGGCCAGAAAGCTCTTGCGGCGGGGCGGCCCAAACCACCGGTGCGCGCCATCAGCGATTGCTCGCTTGCCGTCGGTTTATAGCTGCCGCCGCTGCGTTTGGCCTGCTGCTCTTTGGCCCGCACTTTGGCTGCTTCCCGCGCTTCACGCTCCGCCCTTGCCTTGGCTTCCCGCTCCGCCCGTGCGATTTGATCGCGCAGCCGGGTTTCATTCTGCCGCAGTTCAGTGAGCAAACGCTGGTCTTTTTCCAGCGAGCTTTCCAGCGTCGTCAGCGTTTTCCTGCGCTCGGACTGCGCCTGTTCCAGCGTTTGCTGCTGCTGTTGTTGGTCGCTCAACAGGGTTTTTTGCTGGTTTTGCTTTTGTTCCAGCAACTGTTTCTGGCTGGCCAGCTCGGTTCGCGTTTGCTGTAACTCATTGATGGATTTCTGACGCGCTTCGTTCAGATAACCGAAATAGGCGAGAATACGTTCGCTGCGCTGGCTCTCTTCGCCGCTCAGGATCAGTTGCAGCGCGCTGTGCTGTCCCTGTCGGAAGGCGGCGTCAAGCTGGCGCGACAGCATATCTTGTTGTTTTTTTTGCTGTGACTGCAATCTGGCGATGGAGGCGCCGAGTTCGCTCAACTCTTTGTTTAAGGCGGACAGCGTATTGCGTGTTTCGCGCAGCTGGCGACTCGATTGGGCAATCGACTGTTCCTGTTTTTTCAATTGCTGGAGCAGCGCGCCGCGTTGCTGCCGCTGCTGCTGAACGCTTTTTTCTTTTGCCGCGATATCCTGTTGCAGATTTTTGAGCTGCTGCTGATTATCAGCGGCCAGGCTGATATCGGACAACAGCAAAACGCCGACGCAAAACGCGCAGGCGCTCCGGGCGAACCGCTGCTGTAACGACGGAAATTGAGCCGTGGCGCGACAGGCGGTTCTCAACTGTACAGATAACGCTTTTTTACTCATAGCAAAGGATTATTCCACGATGAACAGCGGCTTACCAGTCGTCTAATTCTGGATTTCTATTTCCATTCGTGACAAGCATGGCATGGAATCCGCGGCAGGGGATGGATAAATGGGAACCTATGCGCATAGAATGATTGAATTACGCGTCCGGCGAGTGATTTTTAGCGGCCCGGCGTCGCCGGACGGGCCGTTGCCGGCGCAATGTCGGGCATTTCTCCTGGAAATTATGTATCGCGCCGCAGATTCAGTACGCGATGTTGGCTTACGGGCTGTAATTGCCGTATCGCGCAGGTATACTCAGGAACCTTATATTTTATCGCTTAACTGATTCGGGAGTCGTTATACCCCATGCAAGAGATTATGCCATTCATTAGCAAGCACCCTATATTGAGTGTGGCCTGGGTTGCCCTGTTCGTTGTTGTGATCGTGCTTACGGTGAAGAGTAAACTTTCTAAAGTGAAGGAAGTGGTTCGCGGCGAAGCGATCCAACTGATCAATAAAGAAGATGCGGTGATTGTCGATATCCGAAATCGTGACGACTATCGTCGTGGTCATATCGCCAATGCGTTTAACCTGTTGCCCAATGATATTAAAAGCGGCAGCGTAGGCGAGTTGGAAAAGCATAAAACGCAGCCGGTGATCGTGGTGTGCGCCAACGGATTGACCTCTCGCGATGCGGCGAACGAGCTGCTGAAAGCGGGTTTTGAACGCGTAATGGTGCTGAAGGACGGCCTGGCTGGCTGGAGCGGTGAAAACCTGCCCCTGGTGCGCGGTAAATAAACGGTTCGCGATATAACAAATTTCGCAGTGCGGACTGGCTGCAACGCCAGGCCAAGATTACGTAATCGACTGATGCCTGCCTTCGCCGACGACGGAAGGCGTCAAAGAAATCCAACAAAAGGTATTATTTAACATGTCTGAACAAAACAACGCCGAAATGTCTTTCCAAATCCAACGTATCTATACCAAGGATATCTCTTTTGAAGCGCCGAACGCGCCTCAGGTATTCCAGAAAGACTGGCAGCCGGAAGTGAAACTGGATCTGGATACGGCATCCAGCCAACTGGCGGAAGATATTTATGAAGTGGTTCTGCGCGTTACGGTAACGGCTTCTCTGGGTGAAGAAACGGCATTTCTGTGCGAAGTTCAGCAGGGCGGGATTTTCACCGTCGGCGGCATTGAAGGCACGCAGCTGGCGCATTGCCTGGGCGCATATTGCCCGAACATTCTGTTCCCTTATGCGCGCGAGTGCATTACCAGCCTGGTTTCCCGCGGTACTTTCCCGCAGTTGAACCTGGCGCCGGTTAACTTTGACGCGCTGTTTATGAACTACCTGCAACAGCAGGCGGAAGGCGAAGGCGCCGCGCCGAGCCAGGATGCCTGATGAACGCGTCTGACGCCTCAATGACCGTCATCGGCGCCGGTTCCTACGGCACCGCATTAGCCATTACGCTGGCGCGTAATGGCCATCAGGTCGTGCTCTGGGGACACGATCCCGACCATATTCATGCTTTGCAGGCCGCCCGCTGTAACCAGGCGTTTCTTCCCGACGTTCCCTTTCCGGATACGCTGCGGCTGGAAGCTGATTTGGCGCAGGCATTGGCAGCCAGCCGTAATGTGCTGGTCGTGGTACCCAGCCATGTGTTCGGGGACGTCCTGCGTCAGATTAAACCCCATCTGCGCGCGGATGCGCGGCTGGTGTGGGCGACGAAGGGACTGGAAGCGGAAACCGGACGCTTGTTGCAGGATGTGGCGCGTGAAGCGTTGGGCGAACAAATTCCGCTGGCGGTCGTTTCCGGCCCGACCTTCGCCAAAGAGCTGGCCGCCGGTCTGCCGACGGCGATTGCGCTGGCGGCGACCGATAGCGAATTCGCTGACGACCTGCAACGTTTGCTGCATTGCGGCAAAAGTTTTCGCGTGTACAGCAATCCGGATTTTATCGGCGTACAACTGGGGGGCGCGGTTAAAAACGTCATCGCGATCGGCGCCGGCATGTCCGACGGCATCGGCTTTGGCGCTAACGCCCGTACGGCGTTGATTACCCGTGGACTGGCCGAGATGACCCGGCTGGGGGTGGCGCTGGGCGCGGATCCCTCCACCTTTATGGGGATGGCCGGATTGGGCGATCTGGTGCTGACCTGTACGGATAACCAATCCCGTAACCGGCGTTTCGGTATGATGCTGGGGCAGGGGATGGATGTTCAGGCCGCGCAGGATAAAATCGGTCAGGTTGTCGAAGGCTATCGCAATACGAAAGAGGTGCTGGCGTTGGCGCAGCGCTACGCTGTTGAAATGCCGATCACCGAACAGCTTTGGCAAGTTTTATACTGTGGAAAAGACGCCCGGGAAGCAGCGCTAAGTTTGCTGGGGCGTACCCGTAAAGACGAAAGCACCAATTAATAACATGATGATTTTTTAGGGCTTTCTTAATAAAGACGGCCCGGATGTTTTTGTGAGTAATAGACATCGGGGGCTATGTCTGCCTGATGTGGCATTTCGGAGAGTAAGGCAATGTCGACAGAAGAACTGGAACTGGTCTGGAACAACATTAAGGCGGAAGCGCGTAGCTTGGCCGATAGCGAACCTATGCTGGCCAGTTTTTTTCATGCCACATTGCTGAAACACGAGAATCTGGGCAGCGCGCTGAGCTATATGCTGGCTAATAAACTGGCGAGTCCGATCATGCCGGCCATCGCGATTCGCGAAGTGGCCGAAGAGGCGTACCATGCCGACGCGCAAATGATTGTCGCCGCCGCGCGCGATATCCAGGCGGTGTGCCTGCGCGATCCCGCTGTGGATAAATATTCAACGCCGCTGCTTTACCTGAAAGGTTTTCATGCGTTGCAGGCCTATCGCATCGGTCACTGGCTATGGTCGCAGGACCGTCGGGCGCTGGCGGTCTATTTCCAGAATCAGATTTCAGTCTCTTTTGGCGTTGATATCCATCCGGCGGCGACGATTGGCTACGGCATTATGCTCGATCACGCCACAGGCATCGTGATCGGTGAAACCGCGGTCGTGGAGAATGACGTCTCTATCCTGCAATCCGTCACCCTTGGCGGTACGGGGAAAACCAGCGGCGATCGTCACCCGAAAATCCGTGAAGGCGTGATGATCGGCGCGGGCGCCAAGATCCTGGGGAATATCGAGGTCGGACGCGGCGCGAAAATCGGCGCGGGCTCGGTAGTATTGCAGCCGGTTCCGCCTCATACTACCGCCGCCGGCGTTCCCGCGCGGATAGTCGGCCGGCCGGAAACGGACAAACCGTCGATGGATATGGATCAGTATTTCAACGGCGCGAACCGCGGCTTTGAGTATGGCGACGGCATTTAATCTCGCCGGGCGGCGCATCAATCAAAACGGCTGATATTCTCATGTGCGCGGTGAATATACGAAATAAGGCGGCGAGCGATGACGGCGCCGTCGCCAAGATGTTTTACCAGTAGGAACAGTCTGAAACCCTTTCCCCCTTTCCCCTATTTGGCTGCCATCGCCGTTTATTCCGGCATAATGGCGCGCCTGTTTTCGCGGGGCGCCATCTGTGAAAACAGCATGAGTTGAACTATATATTTTATTATCCCCTGAATATTTCAGGGCGCGGCAATAGGGTTAACGCGTCGATAATGGAAATAATGACGGGTATTCGGATAGTGATATTAAAGTTGCAGAGAGTCCAATAATGTATTTAAAGCGAGTGATAATCATCCTGTGTTTGATGGCGTCGTCCGCCATGCCGATTCTGGCTCATGCAACTGACGCGGCGAGCGCCGGCAGCGTGGTGAATAAGGACAGTGCCGTCGGGCATGACGAAAGCTGGTGGCAAAGAAGCAAAAACAATCTGTCGAAAACCTGGTCGGAATCACCGAACCATGACATCTACATTCCCGCGATTACCTGGCATAACCGCTGGACGTACGATAAAGAAAAGACCGATGAATATAATGAACGCCCGTGGGGCGCGGGTTACGGCGTCTCCCGGCTGGATGAAGACGGCGACTGGCATTCGCTATACCTGATGGCGTTCAAGGATTCGCATAACAAGTGGGAACCGATTGGCGGCTATGGCTTTGAGAAGCGCTGGCGCCCAACCCGCGATCAGGATTTCCAACTGGGCCTGGGATTTACCGCCGGCGTTACCATGCGCGACAACTGGAACTATATTCCGATCCCGGTATTGTTGCCGCTGGCATCCATCAGTTACCAGAAGCTCTCTTTCCAGGCGACCTATATTCCCGGTACTTATAATAACGGCAACGTTTTTTTCGCCTGGTTTAGATGGCAAATTTAATCAGAGATTAGCGTGTCCGGATATTCAGCCCCTTTTCGCGGCGTCGAAAGGGGCTTGCCTTCCGCAATCGACTTTAGGCTGTGCGGCAAAGGTCTATCGATTGATTGTTATTTATTCTCATGTCAACCATATTGGTTGAAATTTATTCGCTATCCTCCGTTACAATAGCGCTTCTTTTTTTCTGAGCGGTGGATATTGCTGTGCCATTACTTATCATCACCACGATCTTGTGGGCTTTTTCATTCAGCCTGATTGGCGAATATCTGGCGGGCCATGTCGATAGCTGGTTTTCCGTATTGATGCGCGTCGGGCTGGCTGCGCTGGTCTTCCTGCCGTTTTTACGCTGGCGGGGCTATGCGCCGCGGGTGATTTTACTCTATCTGCTGGTGGGCGCCTGTCAGTTGGGGATCATGTATCTGTTCGTTTTCCAGGCCTATCTCTACCTTACGGTGCCTGAATTTTTACTCTTCACGGTGATGACGCCGCTGTATGTCACGTTGATTTACGATCTGCTGCGAGGCGAGCGCCTGCGCTGGGGCTATATGTTCAGCGCGCTGCTGGCGGTGCTGGGCGCGGCGGTGATCCGCTACGACGAGGTCAGCTCGCATTTTCTGTGGGGATTGGTGCTGGTGCAGGCCGCCAATATTTTCTTCGCCATCGGCCAGGTCGGCTACAAGCGCCTGATGGAAGTGCATCCGATGCCGCAGCATACCGCCTTTTCGTGGTTCTATCTGGGGGCGCTGGCGGTTGCGGTGGTCGCGTGGCTGCTGTTCGGCAACGCCGAGAAACTACCTACCACCTCGTTGCAATGGGGCGTTCTGGTCTGGCTGGGCGTCGTCGCGTCGGGGCTGGGTTATTTTATGTGGAACTACGGCGCGACCCAGGTTGATGCCGGAACGCTGGGCATCATGAATAATTTCCATGTTCCTGCCGGGCTGCTGGTTAATCTGGCCATCTGGCAGGAAAAAGTGCATTGGCCGAGTTTCATCATCGGCGCGATGATCATTATGTCCTCACTGTGGGTACACCGGCACTGGGTCGTGAAGCGTCCCGTACAAACGGCAGATGCTCGCAAGCGTGCCGACGCGCCGAACGAATAAACGCGTCGATTACCGGTTGACGCTGCTCTCCGTCCCGCACGGCGGCGTACAACCGGCTCCACAACCCGTCTCCCAGCGTTTTTGTCACAATCAGCCCCTGACGTTCGAAACTTTCCACCACCCAGTGCGGCAGAGCGGCGATCCCCATGCGGGCGCTGACCATCTGGATCAGCAACAGCGTGTTATCGACGTTTTTCAGCGTCGGGCTGATGCCGGCGGGTTGCAGAAAATGACGCCAGATATCCAGCCGCTGGCGCTGCACCGGGTAAATCATCAACGTCTCCTCAGTTAAATCCTCCGGTTCAATGACCGCTTTTGCGACCAGCGGATGTTCAGGCGCCAGCACCAGCCTGACTTCAAAATCAAACAGCGGCGAATAGTGCAATCCGCTGCGCGGCAGGATATCGGATGTCATCACCAGGTCCAGCTCGCCCTGCTGCAAAGCGGGCTGCGGATCAAAGGTGACGCCGGATTTAAAGTCCATCACCACCTGCGGCCAGTTTTGGTGGAACTCGTCCAGCGCCGGCGTCAGCCACTGAATACAGCTATGGCACTCAATCGCCAGACGCAGCGTCGCCTGATGCGGTTCATTGCATGCCTGCAATGCCTGCTGGATTTGCGGCAAGACCTGCTCCGCCAGTTGCAACAGGATCTCTCCCTGCGGCGTAAAACGCAGCGGCTGACTTTTACGCACAAATAACCTGAACCCGAGACGCTGTTCCAGATCGCTGAACTGGTGCGACAACGCCGATTGGGTCTGATGCAGCGCGGCGGCGGCGGCGGCTAACGATCCCGTATTACGCAGCGCTTGCAACGTTCGCAGGTGTTTGAGTTCGATCATGAGAGTCCTTCACAGTGATAGTGAATAAATTGCGCTTGTGCCGAATACACTACCTGCGGATTATGGATGTGTAAACATCTGGACGGCTAAATAAGGGTTAACGATGACGATTTTAAATCACACGCTGGGTTTTCCACGAGTTGGACTGCGGCGCGAACTGAAAAAAGCGCAGGAAAGTTATTGGGCTGGTAATGCGACGCAGGAAGCGTTGCTGGCCGTTGGACGCGAACTGCGGGCGCGTCACTGGCAGCAACAAAAGGATGCGGGCGTCGATTTGCTGCCGGTGGGGGATTTCGCCTGGTACGATCATGTGCTGACCACCAGCCTGCTGCTGGGGAACGTGCCGGCCCGCCATCAGAATGCCGACGGCACGGTCGATCTGGACACGCTGTTCCGCATCGGCCGCGGCCGCGCGCCGACCGGCGAGCCTGCCGCCGCCGCCGAGATGACCAAATGGTTCAACACTAACTACCATTACATGGTGCCGGAATTTGTCAAAGGCCAGCAGTTCAAACTGACCTGGACGCAACTGCTGGACGAAGTAGACGAAGCGCTGGCGCTGGGCCACAAGGTGAAGCCGGTGCTGCTGGGGCCGGTTACCTACCTGTGGCTGGGTAAGGTCAAAGGCGAGTCGTTCGATCGCCTGTCGCTGTTGCCGGCTATTTTACCGGTTTATCAGCAGGTATTGGCTGAATTGGCTAAACGCGGCATTGAATGGGTACAGATTGATGAGCCGGCGCTGGCGCTGGAACTGCCGCCGGAATGGCTGGCCGCGTTCAAGCCGGCGTACGATGCGCTGCAAGGGCGGGTGAATGTGTTGCTGACCACCTATTTCGATAGCATCGGCCAGAACCTGGACACCATCAAAGCGCTGCCGGTACAGGGGCTGCACGTTGATTTGGTTCACGGTAAAGACGACGCGGCCGCGCTGCATGCGCAATTGCCGGCGGACTGGCTGCTGTCGCTGGGGGTGATTAACGGGCGCAACGTCTGGCGCGCCGACCTGAGCCAGTGGTTTGAACGTCTGCAACCGCTGGCGGGCAAACGAAATCTGTGGCTGGGAAGCTCCTGCTCGCTGCTGCACAGCCCGATCGATTTAAGCGTCGAAACGCGGCTGGACGATGAGGTGAAAAGCTGGTTTGCCTTCGCCATTCAGAAATGCGCGGAGCTGTCTCTGCTCTCCCAGGCGCTGAACAGCGGCGATGGTCGGGCGCTGGAGGCGTACAGCGCGCCGATTCGCGCCCGTCGTACGTCCTCCCGCGTCAACAACCCGGCGGTGGCTCAGCGTCTGGCGGCCATCACTGCGCAGGATAGTCAGCGTCAGAGCCCTTACCCGCAGCGCGCGGCGGCTCAGCGCGCGCGCTTCAAGCTGCCGGCATGGCCGACCACCACTATCGGTTCGTTCCCGCAAACCACGGAAATTCGCGGCCTGCGGCTGGACTTCAAGCAAGGGCGTCTGGACGGCAACAACTATCGTACCGGTATCGCCGAGCACATTAAGCAAGCGGTGATCGAGCAGGAACGTCTGGGGCTGGACGTGCTGGTGCATGGCGAAGCCGAGCGTAACGATATGGTGGAATACTTCGGCGAGCATCTGGACGGTTTCGTCTTTACCCAGAATGGCTGGGTGCAGAGCTATGGTTCCCGCTGCGTCAAGCCGCCGGTGATTATCGGCGACATCAGCCGCCCGCAGGCCATTACCGTTGAGTGGGCGAAATATGCGCAATCCCTGACCGACAAGCCGATGAAAGGGATGCTGACCGGCCCGGTCACCATTCTGTGCTGGTCGTTCCCGCGCGAAGACGTAACGCGTGAAACCATCGCCAAGCAGATTGCGCTGGCGCTGCGCGACGAAGTGGCCGATTTGGAAAAAGCCGGTATCGGCATCATCCAGATCGATGAGCCCGCTCTGCGTGAAGGCCTGCCGCTGCATCGCTCCGACTGGGATGCCTATCTGGCCTGGGCGGTAGAGGCGTTTCGTCTGAACGCGGCCGTGGCGCAAGACGATACGCAGATCCACACCCATATGTGTTACTGCGAGTTCAACGACATTATGGATTCCATCGCCGCGCTGGACGCCGATGTGATCACCATCGAAACCTCGCGTTCCGATATGGAACTGCTGGAGTCGTTTGAAGAGTTTGAGTATCCGAACGAAATCGGCCCGGGCGTCTATGATATCCACTCGCCGAACGTCCCGAGCGTGGAGTGGATCGAAGCGCTGCTGAAGAAAGCGGCGCAGCGTATCCCGGCGCAACGTCTGTGGGTTAATCCGGACTGCGGTCTGAAAACCCGCGGCTGGCCGGAAACCCGTCAGGCGCTGGCCAATCTGGTTCAGGCGGCGCGCCGTCTGCGCGAAGCGCAGTAAGTATCGAAGCGCACAGGGAGGCGAAAGCCTCCCTGACCTAAACTCAGCCTATCCCGTATTTCTTAAACCACGCCAGCATCCGCTGCCAGCCGTCCTGAGCCGATTCGGCATGATAACTGGGGCGATAATCGGCATGGAAAGCATGTCCCGCATCCGGGTAGACGATGATCTCCGCGTTGGCATTGCCGGCCCGCAGCGCCTGGCGCATTTTATCTATCTGCTCCGGCGGAATACTGTCGTCCCGGGCGCCGTACAATCCGAGAACCGGCGCGTTGAGCGATGTGGCGACGTCAAGCGGGTGCGTGGGGGTATTTATCGTCTTGGGCGCGGTGAATTTTCCGTACCAGGCGACCGCGGCTTTCAACTGCGGATTATGGGCGGCATACAGCCAGCTGATTCGTCCCCCCCAGCAGAAGCCGGTAATGGCGAGTTTATTGGCATCCCCGCCGTGTTTGATGGCCCAGTTCGCCGTATGGTCCAGATCCGATAACACCTGCGCATCCGGCACGTTGCCGACCAGTTCGCTGAGAATTCGCTGAATATCCTGATATTGATGGGGATCGCCCTGACGGAAATAGAGTTCGGGCGCGATGGCCAAATAGCCTTGCTTAGCCAGTCTGCGGCACAGATCCTGGATATAGTGGTGAACGCCGAAAATTTCCTGCACCACCAATACCACGGGAAAGGGTTCGTTTTGCGCGGCGGGCTTGGCGAAATAGGCCGGCAACAGCTCCCCTTGCGACGGGACCGTCGTTTCACTGGCGATGATCCCGGCAGTATCCGTATTGATGGTTGAAGACGTCTGCGCGCTGACCGCCGAAGTCAATTCCCGCGGCATCTGTCTGAGAACGGTTTGCTCATCGGTATTCATGGCGTTTTCCCCTTTGGGTGCGTTCAATTCATAGTGATGTCAGGTTTCGCGTCTATGACAAAGAGTATCAACGATTGAAGAAACTACAATAAACAGGCTGAATAACCGTCAGGAGAGGAATGAAGGACGGCGCGAATGTTTTGGTCATTGAGGCTATCGATTGGCGGATGCGGCGCTGAAGCTCTTTAATTGGTGATATGTGTCACATATTTAATGTATTACTGGCCTTTATTTCTTTTTTATTGGTGATTATGGTCACAAAAATAGCCGTGGCAATACGATAGAGTCTTGGCGATGGTGGGCTATTTTCGCCCGTCATCTTCCTGAGGCCGCTGTTATACAACGTTTAAAAATGTGCCCGGTGTTTTTTTCTTTCTCTGATTACTCAACTCATTGCCTGGGAGGCATGTATGTCTACATCTGATGTATTCCATCTCGGCCTGACGAAGCCGGATTTACAGGGTGCGACGCTGGCGATTGTACCCGGCGATCCGGCGCGTGTCGAAAAAATAGCCCGATTGATGGAGAATCCGGCGCATCTGGCGTCGCATCGTGAATTTACCTCCTGGCGCGCCGAATTGGACGGCAAGGCGGTTATCGTCTGTTCCACCGGTATCGGCGGGCCGTCAACGTCGATAGCGGTAGAAGAGTTGGCCCAACTGGGTATTCGCACTTTTCTGCGGGTAGGTACGACCGGCGCGATTCAGCCGGACATCAATGTGGGCGATGTGCTGGTTACCACGGCGGCGGTGCGCCTCGACGGCGCGAGTCTGCACTTTGCGCCGATGGAGTTCCCGGCGGTAGCCGATTTTGCCTGTACCACCGCGCTGGTCGAGGCGGCGAAGGCGGCGGATGCGGCGCTTCATATCGGCGTGACCGCGTCATCCGATACGTTTTATCCCGGACAAGAGCGCTATGATACGTTTTCCGGCCGTGTGGTACGCCGTTTTCAGGGTTCCATGGCAGAGTGGCAAAGCATGGGCGTACTGAATTATGAAATGGAGTCGGCCACCTTGTTGACCATGTGCGCCAGCCAGGGGCTGCGCGCCGGGATGATAGCCGGGGTTATCGTCAATCGCACCCAGCAGGAAATTCCCGATGTCGAAACCATGAAACAGGCGGAAACGACGGTCGTTAAGGTACTGCTGGACGCTACGCGACGGCTGCTGGCCGGCGCATAGGCTTTACATCGGTCTGATGGGCGTATTTCAGGCCGGCTCTTTATCGATGACAATCGCAAGGAGATGTATGACCGAACCTACGTTACTCCATCCTTCACTGGTTCCGCTGGATGGCGGGATTAACTTCCGCGATCTGGGCGGGAACCGCGCGGCGGACGGACGCCTTATTCGTCACGGAAAATTGTTCCGCTCCGGTTCGCTGGATCGGTTAAGTCCGGCGGACTGCCAACGTCTGGCCGGGGTGCCGGTTTCACAGGTGGTTGACTACCGGGATGATGATGAAATCGCGCTAAAGCCCGATATTCTGTGGCCCGGCGCCCACTATCACGCTTTCCCGGCGAACCCGCTGCGCCATGAAGTCACGGCGAATCTGGATTCGCTCGGCTCCGAGGTGCTGGCGGCTTTTGATTCGCGCGCATTTATGCTGAAGCTCTATAGCCTGTTGCCGTTCGATAATTCCGCCTATCGCCAATTGGTATCGCTTCTGCTTCAGGACGACGACGGCGCGCTGGTGCAGCACTGCGCCGTGGGTAAAGATCGTACCGGGATGGGGTCGGCTCTGGTGATGTTCGCCCTGGGCGCGGACGAGCAAACGGTGATTGAAGATTACCTGTTGACCGAAACCACGCTGACGCCGTTTCGCCAGCAGTTGCTGACCCGTCTGTCAACCACGCTCAATGAGAAGGCGCTGACGCAGTTCTCCTACGTGCTGTCGGTACAGGAGGAGTTCATCGCGACGGCATTGCGGGCGATTAATGAACGCTATGGTTCGGTCGATGGCTGGCTGGAAAACGAGTACGGGCTGGACGAGCGCGCCCGCCGCCGCCTACAGGACAAGTATCTGGCTTGATGCCGGCCCTTGGCGCTAATCCTATGCGTAAAAAGAGGGATATTAAAATCATCTCCGTTCGCTTTAGCGCCGACCTTACCGGGTTGTAAGCGATAATATCCCCAGGATTTCTGCCACACGCCCCGATAGCCATATCGGTTTAGGGGCGTGTTTTAATAGGCTTCTGGTTCTGCGGGATGGCTATCGCTTGCCAGATGAGGTGATTTTACAAAAACGCCCTTCCATGGCTGTGTTCCATGATTGATCAGAAAATGCGCTTCTCCCGGATCGCACTGGAGCACATCCCCTTCGCGCAAAATGTGCATTTGGCCTTCAAGAAACAAACAGACTTCCCCGGATAGCGTATAGAACACTTCACAGGCCTGTTTATGCCGGTGATTCCTGAATGACTGTCCTGGTTGCAGAACCACAACGCCCATATCGCAGAACGGACCCCGAATCAGATATTTTGGTCCGTTGTCACCAAAACGATAGTCATGTGCTGTTTCCGTTGTCTTAATCATATTCCGTCCTTCCTTTCAAAGCCCTGGCGCTTTCCAGAGAGAAGTGGTGAGGCCGTGATCGACCAGCCCCCGTTGCTCCTTATAAACCGCCAACCATTTCTGGCGCGCCAGCAGGTAAATATCGCTGTTGGCAGGGTCGGGCTGATGCATTCTGTCCCAGCGCACCAGGCGTTCCCCCGTTTCGGCCAGCGAGTCGTAAATTCCCGCGCCAACGCCTGCTGCAATGGCGCATCCAAGCGCGGTGGCTTCCTTTACCACCGGGATATGCACCGGCAGTCCGGTCACATCAGCCAGAATTTGGCTCCACAATTTCCCTTTTGCTCCTCCGCCGGCAAAAACAAGGGAGGTGGGCGTGACATTCGAAAACTCGGCGATTTGCTGTAGGTTGCAGGCGGAAACAATGGCGGCATTCTCTTCCAGCGCCCGGAATAGCGTTGCTTTGTTGCATTTATCAGGGTCGATTGAGAGATTGATGAAAGAAGGGGCGGCGTGATACCAGGACTTGAATCGCATGACGTCGGAAAAGATCGGCATTACGCCGTATGCGCCTGGCGGAACACGGCTGGCTATATTCTCGAGCAACGTGTAAGCATCGATTCCCATGCGTTCCGCGATCAGTTTTTCTTCCGCGCAAAACGCATCCCTGAACCAGCGCATGGTCAGTCCGGTAAAGAAACTGATGGATTCTGTCTGCACCATCCCAGGGATTACATGCGGATTGATGCGTACGTTCATATTCGGATCGGTGACGGGGGCGGGTAAATTCACTACCTGTTGCCAGAACGTGCCGCCAAGTACCGCCGTCTGCGCCGGTCTAACTACGCCTAGCCCCAGGCATCCGAGTTGAACGTCCCCGCCGCCGACCACCACCGTCGTCCCGGCGGCAAGCCCGCACTGTTCCGCCGCTCCGGCCGTTACTTTACCCAGAACCGACCCCGTCTCCTTAACCGGAGAGAGAATGTCGGAACGTAGCCCCGCCATTTCCAGCAGGCCCGCTTTCCAGTCACGAGTCACCAGATCCAGCAAACCCGTGGTGCCGGCATTGGATGGATCAACGGCCAGTTCTCCGCTCAGCATACAGGCCATCCAGTCGCTAATCATGGTGATCGTCGCCGCCCGACGATAGATATCGGGACGATGATGGGCAAGCCAGAGCAACCGCGGCATTGCGCTGAGCGCCAGCGTCTGCCCCGTACAACGGTAAATTTCGTTTTCAAATGTATTGTCGTACAGTTCTTTTAGCTCGTTTACCTCGCGTGACGCTCTGGCATCGACATTCGCACATGCCCAGATCGGCAACCCATCGCTGTCATAGAGCACGATCCCTTCACGCATTGAACAGGTGGAAATTGCCGCAATCGCGTCAGGCGGGATGGCGGCGGACTGTAATGCCTGACGTATGCACTGACAGGTTAGCAGCCAGTTTTTGACAAGATCGAATTCCATTGAGCCCGGTACATCAGGAACGGCTAAATGTTGCCATTCAGCCTGTCCCACGGAGACTTGATTCCCTTCCAGATCAAAAATAACCGCTCTCACGCTGCCAGTGCCGGCATCGAGAGCCATCAGGTAGTTCCCTGATGAAGAGGAGGTACAGAGTCGAGCCATATGATTACCCTCGGCTAATTATGTCGATGCGTTGTTTATGGGGTCATGTCAGATAAATCACTCCGGTTGTCCGTCATCTGTATAAGGACTGGTTAATTTACAATTAGCTTCAGAATTTCTTCTGCGGTTTCCTGGTCGGTCACCAGCGCGTTGATATATTTTCCTTTCAGCGCCGCCACGATTGCCTCTGCTTTATGTATTCCGCCCGCCACGCCGATAACGGTAGGGATTGTGGATAGCGCCCGGAGGCTCAGGCCGATTAACTCATTGTGAATTCGCATATCGGGGACAATCTCGCCGTTTGAACGGAAGAAGTACCCCAGAATGTCTCCTGTTGCGCCTTTACGCCCAAACATGAGCTGTTCGCCCTCGGTGATATAGCCCGAACGTAAAATAGTGGCCTCCTCTTTCTGACTTATCGCGCCAATGCCCACCACGGCAACATCTGCGGCCTGGGCCGCCAGCAAGACATCTTTTACGCTGCTTTCTTCCCGCAGGGTTTGCGCGATATCGGCGGAAGAGGCTCGCAATGGGGCGGGGATAATGCTGACGCAGCACGCGGCATCGAGCTGCCCGATCCCTGTCATGTAAGGTCCGACGCCACCGGAAAGCGTAATCAGCCGGATTTTCTGTGACGAGATATATCCGCTGAGCCTTTTTAGCGTACACATCGTGGCTTCGCCGAACCCGGCCGCCAACAGTTGGTTAGGCTGAAGAGATTCCATCAGCATATGAGCAGCGCCAATGCCCAGCCGTGAGCAGATATCCCTTCCCGGTAAAGCGGGCAGCACCCGTATGTTCTTTAAACCGAAGTGGCGTTTAATGGCGTCTTCGTGCTTTAGGCAACCTTCGAAACGGGAATTGATCTGGACGCGAATAATCCCCGATTGATGGCCCTTCTCCAGAAGCCGCGAGACCTTCAGGCGTGAAAGTCCGAGTCGTTCGCTGATATCGCTTTGCGTCAGACCATCGTGGTAGTAGAACCAGGCGATACGCGCCACCAGTTCCTCTTCGCTCATGTGGCTGTCGGATTGAAAGCTACTGTCATTCGTTGTCATAAGTCTGCATCACTTTGAACATTTTAAAATCATGAACACAATTGTTCTTCTAACGGTGAAGAATAGCTGTGATCCATCCCGCACTTCTTATCCCAATAATGAACAAAATATTAAATAAATAATAAATTATCTAAAAAACGTGATCGTCATGACTGTTTTTCAGGCAACCCATGTCTATCTTGATGAACAAATAGATTTCACTAAAACTTTTGTTCAGATTGCGGCGTTTATTATCTGGGCGATGGAGGCGAGATGCAAATCGGTGACTATTTCGTTCCCCCGCTGCTTTGCGTGAGCAATATCAGCAAGCAGTACTCCGGCGTCGATGTGCTCAAAAGTATCGATTTTACGCTGCATGCCGGGCAGGTTCATGCTTTGCTCGGCGGCAATGGCGCCGGTAAATCCACCTTGATGAAAATCATTGCCGGAATTGTTCCCCCGGATGGCGGAACAATCGAAATTGACGGGAAACGGTGTGCCGGTCTGACGCCGTCCAAGGCCCATCAGTTGGGCATCTATCTGGTACCGCAGGAACCCCTGCTTTTTCCGAGTCTTTCGGTGAAAGAAAATATCCTTTTTGGTCTTTCAACGCGGCAGGCTTCCCCGGAAAAAATGCACCAGTTACTGAAGGGGCTGGGTTGTCAGCTGGATCTGCAAATTGCCGCCGGAACGCTGGATGTGGCCGATAGACAGTTGGTTGAAATCATGCGGGGGCTAATGAGGGATTCCCGTATCTTGATCCTTGACGAACCGACCGCTTCTCTCACCCCGGCGGAAACCGACCGCCTCTTCGCCCGGCTAAAAGACCTGCTCACGCAAGGCGTCGGGATTGTGTTTATTTCTCATAAGCTCCCCGAAATTCGTCAAATAGCGAACCATGTCAGCGTGATGCGCGACGGGACAATCGCCCTGACAGGCAGTACAACGTCGCTCACCACGGAAGAAATCATTCAGGCCATTACCCCGGCGGCCCGTGGCGTTTCATTGTCTGCATCGCAGAAACTCTGGCTTGAGCTGCCGGGTAACCGGCCGGCTCGTGAAAAAGATGAGCCGGTGCTGGTGCTGAAGAATCTGACGGGTGAGGGATTTATGGATATCAGCCTGGAAGTCCGGGCTGGTGAAATTCTCGGGCTGGCTGGGCTGGTTGGCGCAGGCCGTACTGAGCTGGCTGAAACGCTTTATGGCATCAGGCCCGTCAGGGCCGGGAGTATCCGGTTTAATGAACAGGATATTGCCGGGCTTCCGACGGATCAGCGTCTGAATCGCGGTCTGGTCTATTTGCCTGAGGACAGGCAGGCTTCGGGGCTCTATCTTGATGCATCCCTGTCATGGAATGTCTGCTCACTGACGCATAACAGCAGTGGGTTTTGGGCAAATCCGCAACGCGACAACGCCAAACTCGAACGTTATCGCCGTGCTTTGAATATCAAACTGAATAATCCCGAACAACCGGTTCGTACCTTGTCCGGAGGAAATCAACAGAAAATCCTGATCGCAAAATGCCTTGAAGCCGGCCCACAACTGCTGATTGTGGATGAACCTACCCGCGGCGTGGATGTCTCCGCCCGCAGTGATATTTATCAGCTTATTCGCAGTATCGCGCAACAGAATGTCGCCATTTTGTTTATCTCATCCGATCTGGAAGAGATCGAGCAGATGGCCGATCGCGTTTATGTCATGCACCAGGGAAAAATCAGTAAAACAGCGTTGAGCGGGGATGAAATCGATGTCGACACCATTATGCATATGGCATTTGGCGAGCATCTGTCGTGCGCCGTAAAAACGGACAAACCCCGTCAAAATGCGGAGGTCTTATGTTGAAGTTCATTCAAAACAACAGGGAATTGACGGCGCTGATCGCTATTCTCTGTCTGTTTGCCCTACTGGGCATTATTGATAAAAACTATTTCAGCTTCCAGACGCTGACGATGATATTCAGTAGCGCTCAGATCCTGATGCTGCTGGCGATTGGCGCCACTCTGGTTATGCTGACGCGAAATATCGATGTTTCGGTCGGTTCAATCACCGGAATGTGCGCCGTGCTGCTTGGTCTGACCCTGAATGCGGGTTACAGCTTGCCGCTGGCTTGTTTTTTTACTCTTCTTCTGGGATTGCTGGCCGGTTTTATCAACGGCGTGCTGGTCGCCTGGCTCAAAATTCCGGCAATTGTGGCTACGCTGGGTACGTTGGGACTCTACCGCGGCGTGATGTTGTTATGGACCGGCGGGAAATGGATAGAAGGCCTTCCGGCGGATCTTAAGCAGCTATCTTCCCCTATTTTCCTGTCCATTTCCCCCATCGGTTGGTTGACGCTCGCGGCGATCGCGCTGATGGCCTGGGTACTGCTTAAAACACCGTTCGGCCGTAGCATTTACGCCACCGGCGATAACTTGCAGGGCGCCCGACAACTGGGCATTCGCACGGAAGCGATTCGCATCATGGCCTTCTCCCTCAATGGCGTGATGGCCGCTATCGCAGGCATCGTTTTTGCTTCACAGATCGGTTTCATCCCCAACCAGACAGGAACCGGTCTCGAAATGAAAGCCATCGCGGCCTGCGTTCTCGGCGGGATCAGTCTTCTTGGCGGTTCAGGCACCGTGCTGGGCGCGATTCTGGGCGCTTACTTTCTGACGCAAATCGACAGCGTTCTGGTGCTGTTGCGCATTCCGGCCTGGTGGAATGACTTTATCGCCGGCCTGGTCTTACTGGGGGTGCTTGTGTTTGACGGCAGGCTTCGCTGTGCGCTTGTGAAGAATTTACGTAAGCAAAAATATGCGCGTTTCGTTGGCGGAACGTCAGAAATTACCGCCCCCGAAGAGACGAAAACGACGAATACCCCGGATAAAAACAGGAAGGTGGCATGATGGCGCAATGGCAACGTTATGGCTGGGAGATCGCGCTCGCCGCACTGTTGGCGGTTGAAATACTGTCCTTTGGTATTGCCAATCCGCGCATGCTGGATATTAACGTGTTGTTGTTCAGCACCAGTGACTTTATCTGTATCGGTATAGTCGCGCTGCCGCTCACGATGGTGATTGTCAGTGGCGGCATCGATATCTCTTTTGGTTCAACGATTGGGCTGTGCGCGATTTCTCTGGGCGTGATGTTCCAGGCGGGCATTCCCTTCCCCCTGGCCATTCTGTTCACGCTGGCGATAGGCGGCCTGTGCGGACTGTTGAATGCCGGTCTGATCATCTATACCGGCGTAAACCCGCTGGTTATCACGCTGGGTACGATGTACCTCTTCGGCGGAAGCGCGCTTTTACTTTCCGGCATGTCTGGCGCGACCGGATACGAAGGTATCGGCGGATTCCCGCTGGCGTTTACCGAGTTTGTCAACCTTTCACCGTTCGGCCTCCCAATGCCGCTTATCTTTTTTGCCGTCTGCTTTTTTTTGTTCTGGCTGCTGATGCACCGAACGCATATCGGCCGGAATATTTTCCTCATCGGTCAAAGTACGCGGGTCGCTCACTATAGCGCCATCCCGGTTAACCGGACTCTGTGCGCGTTGTATGCCATGACCGGACTCGCTTCATCTGTCGCGGCCATCTTGCTGGTGTCCTATTTCGGCTCGGCGCGTTCCGATCTGGGGGCTTCTTTTCTGATGCCGGCCATTACGGCGGTCGTTCTTGGCGGCGCCAATATCTACGGCGGTTCGGGATCGATTATTGGCACCGCTTTGGCGGCGCTGCTTGTCGGCTATCTACAGCAGGGGCTGCAAATGATCGGTATTCCCAATCAGATATCAAGCGCGCTGTCAGGCGCTCTGCTCATTATTGTCGTTGTCGGCCGGTCGATCAGTATTCACCGTCATCAAATTCGGGAGTGGCTTCTGCGTCAGCGAGCGATAAAGCAGGCGTAACGTCCCCCTATGGCTTAATCCATCCCACAAGAGAAGCAATATGGAGATATATGACTATGCAAAGCATTAAAAAAATAGCGCTGTTAAGCGCGCTCGGCATGGCTTCGCTGAGTTTTACCGTCCATGCCGCCGAGCGTATTGCTTTCATTCCAAAACTGGTCGGCGTGGGGTTTTTCACCAGTGGCGGGAACGGCGCTCTGGAAGCCGGTAAAGCGCTCGGTGTTGACGTGACCTATGACGGCCCGACGGAACCGAGCGTTTCGGGGCAGGTGCAACTGATTAATAACTTTGTAAATCAGGGGTATAACGCCATCATTATTTCCGCCGTCTCCCCGGAAGGGCTATGTCCGGCGCTAAAACGCGCCATGCAAAGGGGCGTCAAAGTTCTGACCTGGGACTCTGATACCAAGCCCGAATGCCGCTCTTATTACATTAACCAGGGTACGCCTGTCCAACTGGGGAGTTTGCTGGTTGATATGGCGGCTAATCAGGTGAAGAAAGAGAAAGCCAAGGTTGCCTTCTTCTACTCAAGCCCGACCGTAACGGATCAGAACCAGTGGGTAGCTGAAGCCAAACGCAAGATTGAACAGGATCATCCGGGCTGGGAGATAGTGACCACGCAGTTTGGCTATAACGATGCGACTAAGTCATTACAGACCGCCGAAGGAATTATCAAAGCATGGGGCGATTTGGACGCCATTATCGCGCCGGACGCCAATGCCCTGCCCGCGGCGGCCCAGGCGGCGGAGAACCTGAAGCGTAGCGATATCGCCATCGTCGGTTTCAGCACTCCGAACGTGATGCGTCCCTATGTAAAACGCGAAACCGTCAAAGCGTTTGGTCTCTGGGACGTGGTTAATCAGGGGAAAATCGCCGTTTATGTGGCGAATGCCCTGCTCAAAAATGGCGAACTGAATATTGGCGACAAGCTGGATATTCCCGGTGTCGGGCAGGTTGAAGTTTCACCTAACCGCGTACAGGGATACGACTACGAGGCCAAAGGCAATGGCATCGTTCTCCTGCCGGAACGCGTGATCTTCACGAAAGAGAATATTGATAAATATGACTTTTGATTCACGCGCTGAAATGACGCTCTGCGTTCTTTCAGCACCGGTTACGTTTAATAATCCGATGGGGTGTTGTCATGGCTGATTTAGACGATATTAAAGACGGTAAAGACTTCCATATTACTAACCCGCAAACCAATACCTTATTCAAGCTCAAAGGCTGTGGCGCGCTTGATTGGGGAATGCAGTCGCGGCTGTCGCGCATTTTTAATCCACGCAGCGGAAAAACCGTGATGCTGGCATTTGATCATGGCTATTTTCAGGGGCCGACAACCGGCCTTGAGCGTATCGATATTAACATTGCGCCACTGTTTGACTACACCGATGTGCTGATGTGTACCCGCGGTATTCTTCGCAGCGTGGTGCCGCCGGCGACGAATAAGCCGGTCGTGCTTCGCGCCTCGGGGGCGAATTCGATTTTAACGGATCTCAGTAATGAAGCCGTCGCCGTTGCGATGGATGACGCCGTGCGACTGAATGTCAGCGCCGTTGCCGCACAGGTATACGTTGGCAGCGAGCATGAGCATCAATCGATTAAAAATATCATCCAGCTTGTCGATGCCGGTATGAAAGTGGGGATGCCCACGATGGCCGTCACCGGCGTGGGCAAAGAGATGGCGCGCGACCAGCGTTATTTTTCTCTGGCGACGCGTATTGCGGCTGAAATGGGCGCACAGCTCATCAAAACCTACTATGTCGACAATGGTTTTGAACGAATCGTGGCCGGGTGTCCGGTGCCTGTCGTCATTGCCGGCGGGAAAAAATTGCCTGAACGGGACGCGTTGGAAATGTGTTTTCAGGCCATCGACCAGGGCGCGTCGGGGGTGGACATGGGGCGCAATATCTTCCAGTCAGAACACCCCGTCGCCATGTTGAAGGCCGTACATGCCATTGTTCATGAAAATGAAACCGTCGAACACGCCTATGCGTTATTCCTCAGCGAAAAGGGATGATGCGCAGGCATCGCTAAAACGTTTTCGGGCCTGTGATGCAGGCCCGATGTTTAAGCTATAAGGAGATTTTCCATGCATGTTACGCTGGTTGAAATTAACGTTCATGACGATAAAGTTGAACAGTTCATTGAGGTTTTTCGTAAAAACCATCTTGGCGCCGTTCAGGAAAAGGGTAATTTGCGTTTTGATGTTCTTCAGGATCCCGCGGTTAGAACACGTTTCTATATCTATGAAGCTTACGTGGATGAAAAGGCCGTTGCAGAGCATAAAACCACCGCGCATTACAAAGAATGCGTCGCTGCGCTTGAATCCCTGATGACGGGCTCTCGTAAAAAGACAACCTTTATCGGCTTGATGCCATAGGAAGGTCGCTATGAATACGCGCTTTTCCAGTCTTGGTCGTCAGGAATGTCTTGAGCTACTGAGAACATACCCTTTAAGCGTTGGCATACTGGCAGGCCGGTGGATTAATCTCTCCCGTTATTTATCTGAGCTGGAAGCGCTTTCCTTACCGGTGCTCCATCTTGATCTTATGGATGGTCACTTCTGCCCGCAGTTTACCGTCGGGCCGTGGGCGGTGGAGCAACTTCCCCAGTCTTTTATCAAGGATGTCCATTTAATGGTATCCGATCCCTGGCCGGTAGCGCAGGCGTGCGTCAAAGCGGGAGCTCATATCGTCACCCTACAGGCTGAAGGGGTGACGCATCTTCATCATATTCTTACCTGGCTTGGTCGGCAGCAGGCGCCGGTGGCAGGGGGGGAAATGCCGGTTATCCGCGGCATCAGTCTGTGTCCTTCCACGCCTATCGACATCATTCTTCCCGTTCTTGATGACGTGGAACTTATTCAGGTGCTGGCAGTGGATCCAGGTTACGGCAGCAAGCTGTCCGAACACGCCCTTCATGCCCGCTTAAACCAACTTTTCACGCTGCTCGGCAATCAAAGGCGCAGTAAGATAATCGCGGTGGATGGCTCGCTGAGTCTTGCTGAACTGCCTGCTCTTAAAAGGCTTGGCGTCGATCGGGTGGTTTCAGGCAGCGCGCTTTTTCGTAATGACAAACTTTCTGAGAACGCCTCTATCTGGCTTGCTGATTTTAGCGCCGCGCATTGAGGCTGATGTAAAAAGAAAGCGCCGACGATATGATCGTCCGGCGCTTTCTGCTCACTTAATTATCGGTTAAATATGGCTTTTAGCGATCAGCCGGTATTGCGCATCCCGGCGGCGACCCCCGCGATGGTTACCATCAACGCCAGCTCGACCTCCGGATCCGACTCTTCCTGTTGGCGCGAACGATGCAGCAGTTCAGCCTGAAGCACGTTCAGCGGGTCGGTATACACGTTGCGCAATGCGATCGATTCGGCGATCCACGGCAGATCTTCCATCAGGTGATCGTCATTGGCGATGGTCAGCACGACATGGATGTCGGCGGCTAACTGTTCACGCAGCTGTTTTCCCAGCGGCCATAATTTCTTATCGACCAGACGCTGGTCGTAGTATTCGGCCAGCCACAGATCCGCTTTGGAAAACACCATTTCCAGCATCCCGATACGGGTGGAGAAAAACGGCCAGTCGCGGCACATGGCTTCCAGGTGTTCCTGTTTGCCGTCGTCCACGACTTTTTGCAGCGCGGCGCCGGCGCCAAGCCAGGCGGGCAGCATCAGGCGGTTCTGCGTCCAGGCGAAAATCCACGGAATGGCGCGCAGGCTTTCCACGCCGCCGGTAGGACGACGTTTCGCCGGGCGCGAGCCTAACGGTAATTTACCCAGTTCCAGCTCCGGGGTGGCCGAACGGAAATAAGGCACAAAGTCCGGGTTTTCACGCACATATTTGCGATACATATCGCAGGATACGCGGGACAGATCGTCCATCACCGCTTTCCATTCCGGTTTGGGTTTTGGCGGCGGCAGCAGATTGGCTTCCAGAATCGCGCCGGTGTAGAGCGCCAGGCTGCTGATGGTGACTTCCGGCAGACCAAATTTGAAGCGGATCATCTCGCCCTGCTCGGTCACGCGCAGACCGCCCTTCAGACTGCCCGGCGGTTGAGACAACAGAGCGGCGTGGGCCGGCGCGCCGCCGCGGCCGATCGAACCGCCGCGACCGTGGAATAGCGTCAGCGCGATGCCGGCTTTTTCGCAGGTTTTAATCAGGGCGTCCTGCGCGCGGTACTGCGCCCAGGAAGCGGCCATCACGCCGGCGTCTTTCGCCGAGTCGGAATAGCCGATCATCACCATCTGTTTGCCCTGGATGACGCCGCGATACCAGTCGATGTTCAGCAACTGGGTCATCACGTCGTCGGCATTGTTCAGGTCTTCCAGCGTTTCAAACAGCGGCGCGACCGGCAACGCAAAGGGACAGCCCGCTTCTTTCAGCAGCAAATGCACCGCCAGCACGTCGGAAGGCGTACGCGCCATGGAAATGACGTAGGCGGCGATCGAACCGGCGGGCGCTTTGGCAATGACCTTACAGGTGTCGATCACCTCTTTGGTCTCGGCGCTGGGTTCCCACTGGCGCGGCAACAGCGGGCGCTTGGAGCTTAATTCACGGATCAGGAAGGCCTGTTTGTCGGGCTCGGACCAGCTTTCGTAGTCGCCTAAGCCCAGGTAACGGGTGATTTCCGCCAGCGCTTCGCTGTGATTGGTGCTTTCCTGACGAACGTCGATGCGCACCAGCGGTACGCCGAAACATCGTACGCGGCGCAGCGTGTCCAGCAGTTGACCGTCGGCGATGATGCCCATGCCGCAGGCATGCAGCGACTGGTAACACGCGAACAGCGGATCCCACAATTGTTCATTGCTGACCAGCAGGTCTTTCGGCGGTAACAGCTCGCCGCCTTTGAGACGCGCATCCAGATAAGCCAGCGTGCTATTCAACTGGGCGCGTAATGATTTCATGATGGCGCGATACGGTTCCTGCACGTCGCCGCCGCCGGCCAGCTTACGCAACTCCGGGGTACAGGCCGACATCGACAGTTCCGATACCAGGAACTGAATATCCTGCAAGAACAGGTCGGCCGCTTTCCAGCGGCTGAGTAATAATACCCGGCGAGTGACTTCGGCGGTTACGTTGGGGTTGCCGTCGCGATCGCCCCCCATCCATGAGGTAAAGCGCACCGGCACGGCTTCGACGGGCAGACGATAGCCGAAAGATTTTTCAAGCAGTTCATCCAGTTCGCGCAAGAAGGCGGGGACGCCTTCCCACAGGCTATTTTCAACCACGGCGAAGCCCCATTTGGCCTCTTCGAGCGGGGTAGGGCGGATCTTGCGGATTTCGTCGGTATGCCAGGATTGCGCAATCAACTGGCGCAAACGACGCATAATCCGGTCGCGTTCATAATCGGCCAGATCGTCATGATCGAGCTGTTTAAGACAGGTATTGACTTCAACCAGTTTATGGATCAGGGTTCGACGGGTAATTTCGGTGGGATGTGCGGTCAATACCAGCTCGATGGAGAGCGATTCGACGGCGTTGCGGATGTCTTTTTCCGTAAGATTTTTATTTTCCTTTAAGCGCTCGAACGCTTTGGCGAGCAGTTCCGGGTTGCTGGCGGCTTCGCCGTGCGGGGAAATGGTGTGATATTGCTCAGCGGTATTGGTTAAGTTAAGAAATTGGCTAAATGCGCGCGCTACCGGCAATAGCTCGTCATTGGACAAATTTTGTAGTGTGTTCAGCAGTTCCTGTCGATGCTTTTCACTGCCTGCTCGGGAGGACTTTGATAATTTACGAATCCTTTCCACTTTATCAAGAATGTTCTCACCCAGCGCTTCCTTGATAGTATCGCCAAGTAGCTTACCTAGCATGCTGACGTTACTTCGCATTGCTGAATATTGCTCTTTCATATTTACCCTAACCCATCTCTAATTTTTTGTAAGTTTGTTTCACCAGAAAAACGTACAACGCTCCTTTCATCTAGCCACGATGAGGTAGATTCGTCAATTGACGATTCTTTGTTCGCGTCAATCTTTATACCGTCTCTCTTTTTACCTGCTTTGATGTAGATCTGGCAATTTGTGAAATTTAATTACAGATGCCCTGACATTAGGTGAGCTTATTAGGGAGGCAACGCGGGGCATGAATGCCCCGGACAGTGAATGACGGCCTGTCTGACGAATCGCTAGATCAATTTCTGCTGATTTCGCCGGGCGGCGAATTCGGCCGAAATCACTACTGCATTTCCCGATCGTCGATATAACGGCGTTGGTCGGCGGCGGGAGGGAAATACTGATAAAGCCAGGTTTCGCTCAGCGTCTCGCCCTGCGAACGCAGGAACAGCCGCATATCGACGGGGTCGTTCTTCTCGCTGGTCGGATACCAGTCGAACAGAATACGGTAGCCGTCAAAAGGCTCGACGTAGAGGATTTCGATATTTTTCGCCTGTCCGTCGGACAGGGTAATCACCGGTTCTATCCCTCTGGGGGCCGCGGATTTCAGATCGCCGCCGACGAAATCCACCGCAAAACGCCGCGCCCACTGGGCGGGATAGTGTTCGCCCGGCGCCCACCCTTCCGGAAAGTCGCCCATTCCCGTGCGCGTGGCATGCACCCTGGCGAGAGGCGTGCGTTGCGGCGCGTCGGCGCTCCAGTAAAGTTTATAGCGATAATTGTATTCGCCGCCGGCTTTTATCGGGGTTTCGGGCTGCCAAAAACAGACGATATTGTCCAGCGTCTCGCCGGTGGTCGGGATCTCCATCAGCGTGACGGCGCCTTTGCCCCACCGGCCGACGGGTTCCACCCACAGGCTCGGTCGCTTGTGGTACCAGCCGATGACATCCTGGTAATTATCGAAATCGCGATCGGTTTGCAACAGCCCGAATCCTTTGGGGTTATTGTCCTGGTAGGCGTTGAAGCGCAGTTTTTGCGGATTGTTCAACGGCCGGCAAATCCATTCTCCCGCGCCCGTCCACATGGCCAGCCGGTCGGAGTCGTGAATCTGGGGATGGATGGTGTCGCACATGCGGCGCTCGTGGTTGCCGCAGCTGAACATGCTGGTCATGGGCGCGATGCCCAATTGCTGAATATCCTGACGGGCATGCAGCTGTTTTTCAATATCCATCACCACGCGCTCCGCTTCGCAGTCGATGACGAAACGGTAGGCGCCCGTGGCGCTGGGGCCGTCCAAAAGCGCGTACACGGTGAACGAGGTCGCTCCCGCTGTCGGTTGTTCGAACCAGAAGGCGACGAAGTCGGGGAACTCCTCGGGCTGGGAGGTATAGGTATTGATGGCGATCCCGCGCGCCGACAGACCGTACTGATAGGTGGCGTCCACGGCGCGGAAATAGCTGGCGCCGAGGAAAGAGACGATGTCCCGCTGGGTCAATTCCGGCGCTTTAAATACTCTGAAGCCGGCGAAGCCGAGATCGTCTTTTCCTTCGAGCTGCGAGACGTCGACGCCGGCGCCGGTATAGTCGAACAGTTCCGGGCGGAAATGAATTTCACGCGCCGTGTTGCTGGCGGAATCGATGGAGAACATACGTACCGGACGGGTAAATCCCATGCCGACGTGAAAATATTGCACGTCCAGCCGGCGATTTTCCAGCGCGTTCCAGAGCGAATGTCCGGCGTCGTAGCGGATATCGTTGTAGGCCTGCGGCGTCAGCCTGGCCAGCGTGGGCGGAAGCGCCGCCGACTGGCCGTTATAGGGTTGACTGGCGCGATCCGCCGCCATTTTCTTGAGCAGGGAAAAACTGAAAGGCGTCGCATTGCCGTCCGCGATTTGCTCTCCCGCGGCCTGGGCCGCGCGGGGAAAGACCGTGGCCAGCGCTGGAATGCCACAACCGGCGGCCAGCGCCATGGAGGCTTTGAGAAATAATCTTCGATTCATAGCAGCATTAATTTCCTTAATTTGCAGAAACCCCTTTGCGATGGCGAAACTTGCTGGAATAACCAACCGGCAGCAGTGTAACAAGGGCGCTAAGCGTGGACGATGCCGATATGCGCGAATGAAAAACATATTCATCTATTGCTATAAAAACAGCAAAAACTCTTATTATCCTTAACTTTTTTTACTTATCTTCACAATAGACGCAGGTATTGTTGGGGCGGGAAGACGGGGCACGAATGCCCCGGAAAGTGAATTATGGCCTGGCGGTCTGTCTGACGACCAACGCATAGGTCAGCGTGAAGGACAGCGTCAGCGCGATAATGACGCCGGAAACGGCGAAGATGAAATACGGGCCGATGTAAGCCGGCAGGCTGAAAATGCTGGATAAAATGTAGCCGAATAGCCGTACGCCGAAGAACGCGATAAATGCGGAGGCGATCGAGCTTGCCGCGGTCGCGGCGATAAAGGACTTCTTATATTTGGTCAGCACGCCGAATAACGCGGGCTCGGTAATGCCGAGCAGCGCCGACACGCCGGCGGAGAGAACGATGGATTTATCCTGCCGGCTTTTGGCATGGAAATAAATGGCGAACGTCGCGCCGGCGATAGCCATGTTCGCCATAAACATCATCGGCATCAGCATATCGAATCCCTGATCGCTGAAGTTCTGTAGCGCGATCGGCGTCATGGCATGATGCATACCCGTCAGAATCGCCACCGGGCGGATTGCCCCGACGACAAAACCGGCAAAAATGGATGATATATCAAACAGGCTCTGGATAAACAGCGCCAGTAATTTGCCGAGATAGATCCCCAGCGGCCCGATCAGCGTCAACGAGACCAGCGCGGTAATGAACAGCGTCAAGGTTGGCGTAAACACCGTTTTCAACACCGACGGCATAATTTTGTCTACCCAGCGATGGATGTAACTCAGCGCCAGCACGGAGAAAATCACCGGGATAACGCTGGCCGAATAGTTAAAGACGGAAACCGGAATAACCCCAAGGAAGTAGAAGGCGCTTACCGCGTCCGGACTATGGCCGGCCAGCGCTTTGGCGGCTTCCATCAGCGAGGGGTACATCAGGCAGGCCGCAATGGCCGCCGCCAGATATTCATTGGTTTTAAAGATTTTGGCGGCGGAGACGGCCAGGAAAAAGGGCAGGAAATAGAACACGCCGCTGGCGATCAGATCGATCACGATCACCGTATCGGACTGGGCGGAGATCGCTTTAAGCGCGATCAGCCCGGCCAGCAGTCCTTTGATCATCCCTGCGCCGGCGATGGCGGGTACGATGGGGCCGAATACGCCGGAGACGGTATCCATAAACAGGGATATCAGACCTTTTTTGTTCTTTTGCGTCTCGGCGTCGGTCGTCGATGGCGATAGCATCGCCACTAAAGCCTGGTAATAAGTTTCCACCTGCGGGCCAATAATAATTTGAAACTGGTCGCTTTGATTTTGCGCGCCTAATATTCCCGGCAACGCCTTAATTTCTTCCGCGTTAACTTTATTATCATCAATCAGATCAAAACGAAGGCGAGTCATACAGTGCCAGACTTTATTGATATTTTTATTTCCGCCGACCAGGTTAATGATCGACTGAATTACTTCATTTTTCCCCATAAATAAATCCCTCGCTTGGCCTTCATGTATTTTAGACCGAATTATTTACTGGGATAGTAGGTTTCTCCTTAAGTAAAAACAAACCAATAAATCATGAGCTACATCACAACATCAGTTTAAAACTGGGTTATTTTTTATAAAATCGATAATTGGTATGGTTTTTTTGGTAATTAAATCATTTTTTCAAACCAAAATAATTCTTTTGCATTAAGTCGTTTACAAGGCGAAAAAAAGGCAGTAGAAAGCAAAAAAGAAACGGTTTTTGATATTGCCTTTCCGCCTGTTTTTTCTATTCAGGCCGGAAACGCTGGAGGATACTTTTGTGTTGCCGACAATAATTACCAATATTGAATGTTTGGTCACCCGGCCTGACCGACATAATCTGGTTACCGTGATCGTCAGTACGGATAAAGGCATAACGGGTTATGGCTGTGCGACCTTCCAGCAGCGTCCGCTGGCGGTAAAAGCCATGGTGGATGAATATCTCAAGCCGTTACTGGTCGGGCGGGACGCCAATAATATCGAAGATCTGTGGCATATGATGAGGGTTAACGCCTACTGGCGAAACGGCCCCGTCATCAATAATGCGGTGGCCGGCGTGGACATGGCGCTCTGGGATATCAAGGGCAAGCTGGCCGATATGCCGCTCTATCAGCTATTCGGCGGTAAATCCCGCGATGCCGTCGTCGCATACAGTCATGCGGCGAGCGATACGCTGGCCGGGTTGTTTCTGGACGTGGAGCGGCTCTATGCCCGCGGCTACCGTCATATTCGCTGCCAGTTGGGTTTTTATGGCGGCAACGCCGCCTTACAGCATGGTACGCGGCAGCCGACGGACGGCGCTTATTACGATCAGGATCAATACATCACCGACACCCTCGCCATGTTTCATGCGCTGAGAGAAAAATATGAAGACCGCTTTCATATTCTGCATGACGTGCATGAACGGCTTTTCCCCCATCAGGCGGTGCGATTTGCGAAAGAAGTTGAAGCCTATCATCCTTATTTTATTGAGGATATCCTGCCGCCCGATCAGAACGCCTGGCTGGCGCAGATTCGCAGCCAGAGCGCGGTGCCGCTGGCGACCGGGGAGTTGTTCAATAATCCGGCCGAATGGCAGGATCTGGTGATCAACCGGCGAATTGATTTCATTCGTTGCCACGTCTCGCAGATCGGCGGCATCACGCCGGCATTGAAACTAGGGGCGTTTTGCCAGAATTTCGGCGTGCGGCTGGCGTGGCACTGTCCGCCGGACATGACGCCGATCGGCGCCGCCGTGAATGTTCATCTGAATATTCATCTGCATAACGCCGCGATCCAGGAGTTTGTCGATTATCCCGCCAATACCCTCAGGGTTTTCCCGGAGGCCGTCGAGCCGGAGAATGGCTATTTATATCCTATTGAAAAACCAGGGATCGGCGTAGGCATCAATCTGGAAGAGGCCCGCCGGTTTCCGGTCGTCTATCGCCCGCATGAGTGGACGCAGAGCCGGTTGCCGGACGGCGCCATTCACACGCCGTAGGCGGCGATCACGGGGACTGGCGGAACGTCAGGTTATCCTGATTGAAGGGAATGACATAGGCGCAGGAATAGTTGATATCAATAATGTCGCTGGACTCATAGACCCGGCCGCCTTGCAGGATCCCCCGGTTGATAATATGCATGGCGGCAATGCCCTTTTTACAGTCCAGCAGTTCAGCCTGCGCTTTATTCACGGTGACGGCCTGATAATGCGTCAGTGAATGGGAAATGGCGTAGCCTTTGCTGAGCACATACTGCTGGATGGAGCTCTCAATAATCTTTTGATTGATATCAGGGAAATCAGCCGCCGGCATGGTCGATATCTCAATCTGCACCTTGCGCTTATCCACATAGCGCAGGCGACGGAATTCCCAGATAAAGGAATCCCGGGGGAGGGCGAATATCTGCTGCTCTTCCCGATTCGGGCAGCGTTTATGCAGACTGAGCAAACGGAATGAAATCTGGTTGAATTTCTTTTCGGTAATGGAGTTATAGACCAGCGGATTGCCGCGCACGCCCTGATTAATGAAGTTCCCCGCGCCCTGCACCATAGAAATCGCGCCAATGCTGGCGAGCTTTTCCAATGCGTTGCGGATCGTGAAGCGCGACACGCCGTATTCTTCGGCCAACTGGCGTTCCGGCGGCAGCTTTTCCGGCAGCGGGTCGCTGTGCTGATAGATTTTGCTTAACAGATCCTGGGCGATAAAATCTTTTTTCTTCATTGGTTCTCTCAAACGGCCTTATCCGCTTTGCGGGCGGATAAGGCCGCAAGTCGCAGGGTTACGGGTGGCAGAAATGCTTGATCATCTGCGAAATTAATTCTCTCGTCGGTTTGATAAAAGCGGTATCGAGGAATTCGTCCGGCTGATGCGCCTGATCGATCGATCCCGGCCCCAGCACCAGCGTCGGGCAGAGCTCTTGAATAAAAGGCGCTTCGGTACAGTAATTGACGACTTCGGTTTGCGTACCCAGCAACTTTTCCACCACCGAGACCAAATGATGGTCCGCCGGGCATTCATAACCGGGGATCGGCGGGTGCAGCTCGCTGATGGTCAGCCGTCCCGGCCAGTGCTGACTGACCGGCGCCAGCGCGTCCGACAACAGGCCGTTCAGATCGTTGAGCGTGATGCCCGGCAGCGGACGGATATCCATATGCAGCTCACAGCAGGCGCAGATACGGTTCGACGCATCGCCGCCGTGAATATGGCCCAGATTCATGGTCGGATAGGGGATGGCGAACGCGGCGTTGTGATAGCGTTCCTGCAAGGTTTTGCGCAACACCAGCAGATGGGAGATCGCGTCGTGCATCAGTTCGATGGCGTTAACGCCGCGCGACGGATCGCTGGAGTGTCCGGACTGGCCCTGAATGCGTATCGCGCTGGACATATGGCCTTTGTGGGCGCGTACCGGTTGCAGCGAGGTCGGCTCGCCGATAATGGCGCAGTCCGGCCTGAGCTGTGTGGATTCGGCAAAATATTTGGCGCCGGCCATGGTGGTTTCTTCATCCGCGGTGGCGAGAACATACAGCGGTTTGGTCAGTTTCGTCGCATCGAGGTCGCGCAACGTATCAAGAATAAACGCGAAGAATCCTTTCATATCGGCCGTACCCAGACCGTACAGCTTATTATCGTGTTCGGTCAGCGTGAAAGGGTCGCGCGTCCAGCGTCCGTCATCGAAGGGTACGGTATCGGTATGCCCCGCCAGCAATAGGCCACCTTTTCCTTCCCCTATTCTGGCCAGCATATTAAATTTATGTCGGGTGCCGGGTACTGGCTGAACTTCAACATGAAAGCCCAAATCAGTAAACCAGCCGGCCAGCAGATTGATTAACGCCTGATTACTTTGATCGAGTTCACTGTCGGTCGCGCTGATGGACGGCGTTGCGATCAACGCCCGGTATAGCTCAATAAACGGGGGTAATTTCATCTTCACAGTTGACAGCCTCTGGTTAGGATAGTATCAATATTCATGCATTTTTTTTGAATAAAAATACAATAATGCTGAACAAAAGGAAACCTTGAGGTATCCTTGGTAAGGAACATAACCGCTTTAGCCGTTTCAGCGCAAAGTGTAGATGCAGGAAAATTGCTTGCCGCTTTGCCGTCGCTGAAGGGCATCACCGATTTGCCGGTTAAACCGTTAACCCAGTCTTTATTTTGATGACTATTTACCATTCTGAGGCGCGAAGAAAACAATGAATCCGTTAATTATCAAGCTAGGCGGCGTTTTACTGGATAGCGAAGAAGCGCTGGAACGCCTCTTCACCGCACTGGTTGCCTATCGTCAGCAACATCAGCGCCCGCTTGTGATTGTACATGGCGGCGGATGCCTGGTTGACGATCTGATGAAAAAACTGTCGCTGCCGGTCGTGAAGAAAAACGGCCTGCGCGTCACCCCCGCCGACCAGATCGACGTTATTACCGGCGCGTTGGCGGGTTCGGCGAATAAAACGCTGCTGTCGTGGGCGAAAAAGCACGCTATTAACGCGGTCGGTCTGTGTCTGGCGGATGGCGGCAGCACCCAGGTGACGCAACTGGACGAGGAACTGGGTTTTGTCGGCAAAGCCGCGGCCGGTTCGCCCGCGTTGCTGAATACGCTGCTGTCCGCGGGCTACCTGCCGGTCATCAGCTCTATCGGGATGACCGATCAGGGCGAGCTGATGAACGTCAACGCCGATCAGGCCGCCACCGCGCTGGCGCAGACGCTGGGGGCGGACCTGATTCTGCTTTCCGACGTGAGCGGCATTCTGGACGGCAAAGGTCAGCGCATTGAGGAAATGACGGCGCAAAAAGCGGAGCAACTGATCGCGCAGGGTATCATTACCGACGGCATGATTGTTAAGGTTAACGCGGCGCTGGATGCCGCGCGCGCGCTGGGTCGTCCGGTGGATATCGCCAGTTGGCGCCATGCCGATCAACTGCCTGCGCTGTTCAACGGCGTGGCTATCGGTACGCGTATTTTAGCGTAAGCAATTTTGAGGTATGGCATGATGCCATACCGATGTTTATTTGATTTTGGGAGTAATGGTTATGGCTTTGTGGGGCGGTCGGTTCAGTCAGGCGGCAGATCAGCGTTTTAAACAGTTCAATGACTCACTGCGGTTCGACTACCGTCTGGCAGAGCAGGACATTATTGGTTCCATTGGCTGGTCGAAAGCGCTGGTTACCGTCAATGTGCTGAGCGAGCAAGAACAGCAGCATCTGGAGCAGGCGCTGAACGCGCTGTTGGCCGAGGTTCAGGCCGATCCTGAAGTGATTTTGCAAAGCGATGCGGAAGATATTCACAGCTGGGTTGAACAGCAGCTGATTGAAAAAGTCGGCGATCTGGGCAAAAAGCTGCATACCGGACGTAGCCGCAACGATCAGGTCGCCACCGACCTTAAACTATGGTGCAAAGCGCAGGTGACCGAACTGCAACAGGCGGTGCGTCAATTGCGTCAGGCGCTGGTCGCCACGGCACAAGCGAATCAGGACGCCGTGATGCCGGGCTACACGCACCTGCAACGCGCCCAGCCGGTGACGTTCGCCCACTGGTGTCTGGCTTATCACGAAATGCTGGCGCGCGATGAAAGCCGGCTGGCCGATACGCTGACGCGCCTGGACGTAAGTCCGCTGGGCTGCGGCGCATTGGCCGGTACGGCTTATCCTATCGATCGCGAGCAACTGGCCGGCTGGTTAGGTTTCGCTTCCGCCACGCGCAACAGTCTGGATACGGTGTCCGACCGCGATCACGTGCTGGAATTGCTGTCTGACGCCGCTATCGGCATGGTGCATTTATCCCGCTTCGCCGAAGACCTGATTTTCTTCAACAGCGGCGAATCGGCGTTTGTCGAGCTTTCCGATCGGGTGACGTCGGGGTCGTCGTTAATGCCGCAGAAAAAGAATCCGGATGCGCTGGAATTGATCCGCGGTAAATGCGGACGGGTTCAGGGCGCGCTGAGCGGCATGCTGGTGACGCTGAAAGGGTTGCCGCTGGCGTACAACAAGGATATGCAGGAAGACAAAGAGGGCTTGTTCGATGCGCTGGATACCTGGCATGACTGCCTGATGATGGCCGCTCTGGTGCTGGAAGGCATTCAGGTGAAACGTCCTCGTTGCCGGGAAGCGGCCGAGCAGGGTTATGCGAACGCGACGGAACTGGCGGATTATCTGGTTGCGAAAGGCGTGCCGTTCCGTGAAGCCCACCATATCGTCGGCGAAGCGGTTGTGGAAGCCATTCGTCAGGGCAAAGCGCTGGAAGCGCTGTCTCTGGCCGAGCTTCAGCAGTTCAGCGCCGTGATTGGCGATGATGTTTATCCCATCCTGTCGTTGCAGTCTTGTCTGGATAAACGCGCCGCACAAGGGGGTGTTTCGCCCCAGCAGGTCGCGAAAGCCATCGATGAGGCGAAACAACGTCTGAGCTGATGACGCTGCGTTGAACGCCGCTTGCGGCGGTTGCGACGAGGCCCGGCCCAGGGATGGGCCGGGCGACAACGCCGACGCATCGGCGACCTGAGGCCTGTACCGGCCCGCAATATTTGCCTGATAAATCTGAATCATGCCCGCATTTCCCGCTTTTTTTCTCCGTGTTTCCCCCTAAATCCCTGTATGAGCGGAATTGTCTCTGGACATCCATACAGTATCAATTTACCTTGACGGGCAGCAGTGACGGCCAGTGGAGGCGCAGTGGATATCAGCATATTTTATGGCGTGGGCGGCGGTCTTGTCGGTCTGTTGGTCGGCTGGCTTATCGCCAGCCTGTCGTTCCAGCGGCGGCAGTCCCGTCATGAGACCGAACAACGGTTGCTTGAGCAATCGCTACAGCAAACCCAGCAACTGCTGAGCGACAGTCAGCAGGCAAAAAAACAGTATGAGCAGCAATTGCGTGACAATGAGCTGGCGTTGCGTAACGCCCACGGCCAGCTGGCGGCCGGCCAGGAAAAGCAACGGCAACTGGCGCAACTGCGCGAGGAGTGCGCGCAGTTAAATCAGGAGTTGCGCGCGCTGCGCGAGGTGAATAGCGCCCAGGAAGCGGAACTGCGGGAGGTCACTATCAGGCTGGAAGAGACGCGCATGGCGGCCGAAGAGAAACAGCGTCTGCTGATGAACAGCGAACAGCGTTTAACCACGCAGTTTGAAAATCTGGCCAACCGGATTTTTGAGCACAGCGGCCGTAAAGTGGATGAACAGAACAAACAAAGTCTGGATCGATTATTGATGCCGCTGCGCGAACAGCTTGATGGATTCCGGCGTCAGGTTCAGGATAGCTTCGGCGCCGAAGCCCGCGAGCGCCATACCCTGACGCATGAAATTCGTAATCTGCAACAGCTGAATGCGCAGATGGCGCGCGAAGCGATCAACCTCACCAAAGCCCTGAAAGGAGACAATAAGACGCAGGGCAACTGGGGCGAGGTGGTGCTCAGCCGCGTGCTGGAAGCCTCCGGGCTGCGTGAAGGCTATGAGTATCAGACGCAGGTCAGCGTGCAGACCGGCGCCAACAATCGTATGCAGCCTGACGTGATAGTCCGTTTGCCGCAGGGCAAGGATGTGGTGATTGACGCCAAAATGTCGCTGGTGGCCTATGAACGCTATTTTAATAGCGAAGATGAGGCCGAGCGTCTGGCCGCGCTGAACGATCATCTGCTCTCCGTGCGCGGACATATTCGCCTGCTGGGCGGCAAGGACTACCAGCAACTGCCGGGGCTGCGCTCTCTGGACTATGTGCTGATGTTTATTCCCGTCGAACCTGCGTTTCTGGTGGCCATCGATCGTCAGCCCGAGTTGATCAACGAAGCGCTGAAACACAATATTATGCTGGTTAGCCCCACGACATTGCTGGTGGCGTTGCGCACTATCAATAATCTGTGGCGGTATGAGCAACAGAGCCGCAACGCGCAGCAGATCGCCGAACGGGCCGCGCGGTTGTACGATAAACTGCGTCTGTTCGTCGATGATATGGCGTCATTGGGCCAAAGTCTGGATAAAGCCCAGGGTAGCTATCGCCAGGCGATGAATAAACTTTCCTCCGGGCGTGGTAACCTGATTGGCCAGGCCGAGGGGTTTCGTGCGTTGGGCGTTGAAGTAAAACGCCCAATCAGCCCGTCGCTGGCGGATCGGGCCACCGCGCATGAGCAGAACGCCGGGGATGCGTTGACCGAGTCGAACGCGGCGAAAGATGCCGGCGCTGACCCGTCAGATCCGCCCTCGGAACATCACTAGGCGTTTCTGTCGCGCGGACTGAATAAAGGTATCGCCCTGAGTCTGTTGTCGTATTAGGCGGTGGGCTTTTTATATGGGTCTGTTACACTCTTCCACTAACAGAATAGACTCGATTTTTGACAAAATAGTAGGCGGATAAGATGGCAGATGAGCAGGAGAAAACAACCGACTTTGGTTTTCGCACTGTCGCCAAGGATGAAAAAGAAGTCATGGTGGCCGATGTTTTTCATTCTGTAGCAGCAAAATATGATTTGATGAATGACCTGATGTCTTTCGGCATCCATCGTATCTGGAAAAGATTCACCATTGAGTGCAGCGGCGTGCGGCGCGGACAACGCGTGCTGGACGTGGCGGGCGGAACCGGCGATTTGACGGCCAAATTCTCCCGCATCGTGGGGGATGAAGGCGAAGTGGTTTTGGCCGATATCAATGCTTCCATGCTGAAGGTCGGGCGCGAAAAATTACGTAACAAAGGCATTATCAATAATGTCAGCTACGTACAGGCTAATGCGGAAGAGCTGCCGTTCCCGGATGACTTCTTTGACTGCATCACTATCTCCTTTGGTTTGCGTAACGTCACCGATAAAGAAAAAGCGCTGCGTTCCATGTATCGCGTATTGAAGCCGGGCGGACGTCTGCTGGTGCTGGAATTCTCTAAACCGGTATTGAAGCCGTTAAGCAAAATGTACGACGTCTATTCGTTCCATGTTCTGCCGAGAATCGGGGAAATGGTGGCGCGCGACGCCGGCAGCTATCGCTATCTGGCGGAATCGATCCGTATGCATCCCGATCAGGAAACGCTGAAAGGAATGATGGCCGACGCGGGTTTTGATAGCGTGAATTATTTCAATCTTACCGGTGGGATTGTTGCGCTGCATCGTGGTTTTAAATTCTGATTGGAAATGCCAATGCTGATAACGTCTGTGCTGACAGCCGCGCTGGAAACCGCGTTGAATCAGCTACTGTTTCGTGACCGCAGTATGAAGGCGGCGCGCCAGCGCCTGTCTGGAAAAACGCTGCAAATCGAACTGGCTGAACTGGATATGCCGCTGGTGCTCGTTTTTAGCGAGCACCGGCTTGACGTGTTGAGCCAATGGGAAGATGGCGCCGATTGCCGGCTGAAGACGCGTTTAGCGGTACTGATGAAGCTGCGCGATCGGCAACACCTGTCTTCGCTGATGCGCAGCGGCGATCTGATCATAGAAGGCGATATCCAGGTTGCGCAGCAGTTTATCGGGCTGCTTGATTTGGCCGAGTTTGATCCGGCGGAATGGCTGGCGCCCTATCTGGGGGATATTGTCGCGCAAGGGGTAAGCCAGACGGCGCAAAAAACGCTGGGCGCATTCAACCGACTTTTGTGCCGGCAGCAGCATATTTTGTCCGAAACGTTGACCGAAGAATGGCGTCTCGCGCCGGGAAAACTGGAACATGCCTGGTTCCAGGATGAGGTCGCCGCACTGGATAAATCAGCCGAGAAGCTGTCTGAGCGTCTGGCGAAGTTGGAGATCTCACGATGATGCCCGGTGAACTGATTCGGCTTTACAGCATCGCGCGCGTTTTGCTCAGCTACGGTCTGGATGAGCTCATTCCCAGGATGCGCCTGACAATCCCGCTGCGCTTTGGCCGCCGTTTGCTGTTCTGGTTGCCCAATCGGCATCCCGATAAGCTGTTGGGCGTGCGTTTACGTTTGGCATTGCAGGAACTTGGCCCGGTATGGATCAAGTTCGGTCAGATGATGTCGACGCGGCGCGATCTGTTCCCGCCGGCGATCGCCGATCAGTTGGCGATGTTGCAGGATCGGGTCGAGCCTTTCGACGGCATGCTGGCGCGCAAACAAATCGAACTGTCGATGGGCGGCGTTCCTCTGGAAGAGTGGTTTGATGATTTCGAGGTGAAGCCGCTGGCGTCGGCATCTATCGCCCAGGTTCATACCGCGCGTCTGAAAGAGACCGGCAAAGAGATCGTTATCAAGGTTATCCGGCCGGATATTTTACCGGTGATCAAGGCCGACATCCGTCTTATGAAGCGTCTGGCGGGCTGGCTGCCGAGGCTGTTGCCGGACGGTCGACGCCTGCGCCCGCGGGAAGTGGTGCATGAATATGAGAAAACGTTGCTTGATGAGCTGAATCTGTTGCGTGAAGCGGCGAATGCGATTCAGCTGCGGCGCAATTTCGAAGATAGCAACATGCTGTACATTCCCGAAGTGTATCCGGACTACTGTAGTGAGCGTATGCTGGTGATGGAACGCATCTATGGCGTTCCGGTTTCCGACGTTGAAACGCTGAAAGCCAACGGGACCAACATGCAGTTGCTGGCGGAACGCGGGGTGCAGGTTTTCTTTACGCAGGTGTTCCGCGACAGTTTCTTTCATGCCGATATGCATCCCGGCAATATCTTCATTAACGACGAACACCCGGAAGATCCGCAGTATATTGGTATCGACTGCGGCATTGTCGGTTCGCTGAATAAAGAAGATAAGCGCTATCTGGCGGAAAACTTTATTGCGTTCTTCAATCGGGATTACCGTAAAGTGGCTGAGCTGCATGTGGATTCAGGCTGGGTGCCGGCGGATACCAACGTCGAAGACTTTGAATTCGCGATTCGTACCGTATGCGAGCCGATTTTTGAAAAGCCGTTAGCGGAAATTTCATTCGGTCATGTATTATTGAACCTCTTTAACACGGCTCGCCGCTTTAATATGGAAGTTCAGCCCCAGCTCGTTCTGTTGCAAAAAACGCTGCTGTATATCGAAGGGATTGGACGCCAGCTCTATCCGCAGTTGGATCTCTGGAAAACGGCTAAACCATTTTTAGAAAATTGGCTGAAAGAACAGGTCGGTTTGCCGGCTATGGTTCGGGCCTTGAAAGAAAAAGCGCCGTTCTGGGCGGAAAAACTGCCGGATATTCCCGAATTGTTTTATGACGGTTTACGCCAGCATCGCATATTACGGCAGAGCGTGGATAAACTGGCTGATGAACTGCGTACGCAGCATGTCAGACAGGGACAATCCCGTTACCTGCTGGGAATCGGCGCGACGTTGTTAATCAGCGGTACGTTGTTGCTGGTCAGCCACGTGGAAGCGGATGTTATACCTTCTGGTCTGATGGCCGCGGGGGTTGTCGCCTGGGTTATCGGCTGGCGGCGAACTCGTTGAAGCAGATCATAATGCATAGCAAGATTATCTTCTATAATGGGGGTAATCTTGGTGACCCCCTTTTTGAAAGAGGTAAACGTTATGGGCGGTATTAGTATTTGGAACTTGTTGATCATCGCAGTAATCGTTGTATTACTGTTTGGGACCAACAAGCTGAGGACATTGGGCTCCGATCTCGGCGCATCCATCAAAGGCTTTAAAAAGGCGATGGGCGACGAGCAGCCGTCTGCCGCTGATAAAGCTCAGCAGGACGCTGATTTTGCGACTAAATCGATAGCAGACCAACAGCCTGAAGCCAAGAAGGATGACGCAAAGAACCAGCATAAAGAGCAGGTATAATCGGTGTTCGATATTGGGTTTAGTGAACTGCTATTAGTCATGGTGATCGGTTTGGTCGTGCTTGGACCAGAACGTTTGCCGGTAGCCGTAAGGACCGTAGCCGGGTGGATTAGAACCCTGCGTTCGCTGGCGTCCACGGTTCAAAATGAGCTGTCGCAGGAGCTGAAGCTACAGGAGTTGCAGGACAGCCTCAAGAAAGTGGAAAAAGCCGGCCTGCAAAATTTGTCGCCGGAGTTGAAAGCTTCCATGGACGAGCTGAAGGAAGCGGCGGAAGCGATGAAACGCGGCTATGGCGAGCAATCGTCGCAGAATGAGGCGAAGACCGCGGAACCGACGCCTTATGAGCCGCTGAACGATCCCGAGGCGGTGCATGACGGCGTGATTGAGGCGGAAAAAACGCCCTCGCCGGTTGCGGTCACTCATGAATCTGAGGATAACCGGACTGCGCCTGTCCCGGTGGTGGATAACAAAATCAAACCTGAGCAGTCTCCTGCCGTTTCTGCCCGTCAACCAAGTGATGATCGTTAGTTTATGACCGCTGAAGATACCCAACCGCTGATTAGTCATCTGATCGAACTGCGCAAGCGGTTGCTGAACAGTATTATTTGTGTGCTGGTGGTGTTTCTGGCATTGATTTACTTTGCTAATGACATTTACCAGTTGGTTTCGGCCCCGCTGATTGAAAAGCTGCCGGCAGGGGCCAGTATGATCGCCACTGATGTGGCTTCGCCGTTTTTCACGCCGATAAAGCTCACCATGATTGTTTCGGTGTTTGTCTCGGCGCCGCTGGTGTTGTATCAGGTCTGGGCGTTTGTCGCGCCGGCGCTGTATAAGCATGAACGCCGGTTGATGATGCCGCTGTTGGTTTCCAGCAGCCTGTTGTTCTATGCCGGTATGGCGTTTGCCTATTTCGTTGTTTTCCCGCTGGCATTCGGCTTCTTCGCCAAAACGGCGCCCGAGGGCGTGCTGATTGCGACCGATATCAACAACTACCTGGACTTTGTCATGGCGTTGTTTATGGCGTTCGGCGTGTCATTCGAAGTGCCTATTGCGATCGTGTTGCTGTGCTGGAGCGGGGTGGTGACGCCGGAGGATCTGAAAAAGAAACGGCCTTATATGCTGGTCGGGGCTTTTATTGTCGGTATGTTGCTGACGCCGCCGGATGTTTTCTCGCAAACCTTGCTGGCGCTTCCCATGTATATGCTGTTTGAAATCGGCGTGTTTTTCTCCCGGTTTTATGTGGGTAAAGGTCGTCGTGCGGAAACAGAAGAGCCTGCGCCGTAAGAAATGGCTCCCTGTCTTTGAAAGTAAATAGCCTCTCTTTGAGAGGTTTTGTTTTTTGTGCGCCTCCTGCGGCGGTATCACTGTAGCGATAGACGGGTAACTAGCCAATGTTTGATATCGGAGTCAATTTAACCAGCCCTCAGTTTGCGAAAGACCGGGAATTGGTGATCGCGCGCGCCAAACAGGCCGGCGTCAGCGGGATGCTGGCGACGGGAACCAATATCCGGGAAAGCCGCCAGGCCCTGGCGCTGACGGCGGCATATCCGGATTACTGCTGGTCTACCGCGGGCGTTCACCCGCATGACGCCAGCGGTTGGGATGATTCAGCCGCCGAGCAGATCCGCCAGATGGCGCAATCCGAGGCCGTCGTCGCCATCGGTGAGTGCGGGCTTGATTTTAATCGCAACTTTTCCTCCCCAGAGCAGCAGGAACGCGCATTCAGCGCTCAACTGGCGCTGGCGGCCGAGTTATCCATGCCCGTTTTTCTGCACTGCCGAGAGGCTCACCCGCGTTTTCTATCCCTGCTGACGCCTTGGCTGGATCAGTTACCCGCAGCGGTATTGCATTGCTTCACCGGCAATCGCCGCGAGCTTGATGAATGTCTGACTGTCGGGTTGATGATCGGCATCACCGGCTGGGTCTGCGATGAACGCCGGGGGCTTGAGCAGCGTGCATTATTGAAACATATTCCGTGCGATCGGTTGTTGCTGGAAACCGACGCGCCGTATTTGCTGCCCCGGGATTTAAGTCCTAAGCCTGCATCCCGCCGTAACGAATCCTGTTTTCTCCCGCATATTGTCAGTCAGGTCGCCGCCTGGCGTGAAGAAGATGCCGTATGGCTGGGACGAAAAACAGATGAAAACGCCCGCCGGGTTTTCCGGCTGGTTTGATTCAGGAGAATAATGATATGAGCACTGCTTTTCCCGGTACGTTCCCCGGTCGGCGCATGCGCCGAATCCGTCGTCATGATTTCAGCCGCCGCCTGGTCGCTGAAAACCAACTGACGGTTAACGACCTGATTTATCCTGTTTTTGTCATGGAAGGCAATAATCGTCAGCAGGAAGTTCCCTCGATGCCGGGCGTATACCGCATGACTATTGACGTGCTGGTGAAAGAAGCTGAGGAAATCGCCAGGCTTGGCATTCCGGTGCTGTCGCTGTTTCCCGTCATCGAAGCGGATAAAAAATCGTTGCATGCCGAGGAAGCCTATAACCCGGATGGCCTTGTTCCGCGTACCGTTCGCGCGTTAAAAGATGCTGTGCCGGAGCTGGGTCTGTTGACGGATGTTGCGCTCGATCCCTATACCACGCACGGGCAGGACGGCATTATCGATGAAGACGGCTACGTCATTAACGATATCACCAAAGATATTCTGGTGCGTCAGGCGCTGTCGCACGCCGAGGCCGGCGCGGAAATTATCGCGCCCAGCGATATGATGGACGGGCGTATCGGCGCGATCCGCGAGAGTCTGGAAAGGCAAAACCTGATTAATACGCAGATTATGGCTTACTCGGCTAAATACGCCTCTTGTTACTATGGCCCATTCCGCGATGCGGTGGGATCGGCCGGTAATCTGAAGGGCGGGGATAAAAAGACCTATCAGATGGATCCCGCCAACGGCGATGAAGCCTTACAGGAGATCGCCCAGGATCTTCAGGAAGGGGCCGATATGGTGATGGTGAAACCGGGAATGCCGTATCTGGACGTGGTCAGGCGTGTGAAGGATACGTTTGCCGTGCCGACTTTCGCCTATCAGGTTTCCGGGGAGTATGCGATGCATATGGCCGCCATTCAGAATGGTTGGCTACAGGAAAAGCCGCTGGTGATGGAGTCCTTGCTGTGTTTCAAACGCGCGGGCGCCGATGGCGTATTGACCTACTTTGCCAAGCGCGTCGCGCAATGGCTGCATGAGCAGCATTCGCAACGTTGATTAGTTTCGTCAGGACGGCGTTCGCCGCGCCTGACGATTACATTTTCTGGAATTGACGGTTATCAATGCTCTGACGAACCTGCTTATTCAGCAAATTCAGCAACAGCATGGAACGGGCTTCCCCGTCCGGCTCGGTATAGATGGCCTGCAAGCCGGTAAAAATCCCATCCGTAATCATGACCTCATCGCCTGGCTGCGGCGTTTGCGGGTCGGTAATGCCTTCCGGCGGATGCTGCATCAGGTCATCGATCACCTGCTGGGGGATGGTGGCGGGGAAATTACCGAAGCGCACGAAGTTGCTGACCCCGCGCGTGGCGCTGATGGTGGTTGTATGGATGCGTTCGGGATCGAACTCGACAAACAGATAGTTCGGAAACAGCGGTTCGCAGACCTCGGTACGTTTGCCGCGTATGATTTTATCCAGTGTAATCATCGGACTTAGGCAAGCAACATCCTGGCGTTCCAAATGTTCTTTCGCCCGCAGCAATTGACCACGTTTACAATAGAGTAAGTACCAAGCTTCCATAATTTTGCAGACTTATGATTCCGGTTGGTCAGCATAACAAAAGCGGGCCCGGATAAAAAAATTTTCTTAAGAAATTGCTGATATCGGTTTCAAGGTACCCAGAAGCGCGGGCGAATGCCGCCGCAAAATAGCCGCACTAAGAAGCGACAGGCTGCAGAAGAGACTTTATAATAACCAGTTCCACAGACAGCGCCGATGATCAGCATGAAATATCGTGACTTACGCGAATTCCTCTCGCTACTGGAAGCGAGGGGAGAATTAAAACGCATTAACCAGCCTATCGATCCCTATCTTGAAATGACGGAAATTGCCGACCGTACCTTGCGTGCGGATGGCCCGGCGCTGCTGTTTGAAAATCCGAAAGGTTACAGCATGCCGGTTCTGTGCAATTTGTTCGGCACGGCAAAACGCGTCGCCATGGGAATGGGGCAGGAAGACGTCAGCGCATTGCGTGATGTCGGTAAACTGCTGGCTTTTCTTAAAGAGCCCGAACCGCCGAAAGGGTTCCGCGATCTGGTGGATAAAATGCCTAAATTCCGTCAGGTATTGAATATGCCGACGAAACGATTGTCTTCGGCTCCCTGTCAGGAACAGGTGTGGCAGGGCGAAGACGTCGATTTAAGCCGGATACCGATCATGCACTGCTGGCCGGAAGATGCCGCGCCGCTGGTGACCTGGGGGCTGACGGTAAGCCGCGGGCCGAATAAGGAACGGCAGAATCTGGGGATATATCGGCAGCAGTTGCTGGGCAAAAACAAGCTGATTATGCGCTGGCTTTCGCATCGCGGCGGCGCGCTGGATTTTCAGGAATGGTGTCAGGAAAATCCGGGGCAACGCTTCCCGGTCGCCGTCGCGTTGGGGGCCGACCCGGCAACGATTTTGGCGGCGGTCACGCCGGTTCCCGATACACTATCCGAATATGCTTTTGCCGGTCTGCTGCGCGGCCATAAAACCGAGGTCGTGCAATGTTTGTCCAACGATCTGGAAGTGCCGGCCAGTGCGGAAATGGTGCTGGAAGGTTATATCGAACCGGGGGAAATGGCGCCGGAAGGGCCTTACGGCGATCATACCGGTTACTACAATGAAGTCGATAGTTTCCCTGTCTTTACGGTGACGCATATCACCCAGCGGCGCGACGCGATTTATCACTCCACCTATACCGGACGTCCGCCGGATGAGCCCGCCGTATTGGGCGTCGCGCTCAATGAAGTTTTTGTGCCTATTTTGCAAAAGCAATTTCCGGAGATAGTCGACTTTTATTTGCCGCCAGAGGGTTGCTCTTACCGTCTGGCGATCGTTACCATGAAGAAGCAATATGCCGGTCACGCTAAACGCGTCATGATGGGCGTTTGGTCTTTTTTGCGGCAGTTTATGTATACCAAATTTGTTATTGTCTGTGACGACGACGTCAATGCCCGTGACTGGAAAGACGTTATCTGGGCGATCACCACGCGCATGGATCCAGCGCGAGATACCGTATTAGTGGAAAATACGCCGATAGATTATCTGGATTTTGCCTCGCCGGTTTCCGGTTTGGGTTCCAAAATGGGGCTGGACGCCACCAATAAATGGCCGGGCGAAACACAACGCGAGTGGGGACATCCGATCAAAAAAGATCCTCAGGTATGTGCGCGCGTTGATGCCATATGGGATGAATTAGCCATTTTCAGTGACAGAGAACCCCGGCGCTAACCTGCTGTTGCTCTGTTCCCAGTATTGCTTTTATGACCCTACAGAGGGAATGCATGACGACATTGAGCTGTAACGTGACTTTGGTAGAAGCAATAACCGATACGGTTTATCGGGTTCGTTTATTACCTGAGGCGCCCTTTTCTTTTCGTGCCGGTCAGTACCTGATGGTCGTCATGGACGAGCGGGATAAGCGTCCTTTCTCTATGGCGTCCACGCCGATGGAGACGAATTTTATTGAACTGCATATCGGCGCTTCTGAGCTGAATCTTTATGCCATGGCGGTGATGGAGCGTATTCTGCAAGAGAAAACGCTGACGGTGGATATTCCGCACGGTGAAGCGTGGCTGCGCGAAGAGAGCGAGCGTCCGCTGGTGTTGATTGCCGGCGGCACCGGCTTTTCCTACGTGCGCTCGATTTTGCTGACGGCGCTGGCTCAGCGGCCGGAGCGCGATATCGCGATCTATTGGGGGGGACGGGAAACCAAACACCTCTACGATCTCGGCGAACTGGAAGCGCTGACGACGCAGTATGCCAATTTGCAAGTGATCCCGGTGGTTGAACAACCGGAAGAAGGCTGGCGTGGACGAACCGGTACCGTATTAAGCGCGGTACTACAGGATTACGGTTCATTAGCCGAGCAAGACATTTATATCGCCGGTCGTTTTGAAATGGCGAAGATTGCCCGCGAGCGCTTCTGCAATGAGCGCGGCGCGTTGACGGCGCATATGTTCAGCGACGCTTTCTCGTTTATCTAAGAAAACCCCCGCGTGATAGTCCGCGGGGTTTGACGGTCATCATCCCCTGTCCCTTGCCAATGCACACAGGCTTTCCATCAGATGGATTAGCGTGGCGGAAATCCTGGCGCGCACAAAGTGTCCGGCGCTGTCGTTGAATGGCGGCTGTGTTAAAATGAAGGCATCGTGCAGCGACAAACAGGGATACCTATGGAAAAGCTGGCTTCTTTATACCACCATCATCTGATTACGTTACAGCAACGCACTCAGGCCATTCTTGCGCGCCACCAGCTCGACGCATTATTGATTCATTCCGGTGAATTATTAACGGTATTTCTGGACGATCACGACTACCCGTTTAAAGTTAACCCGCAGTTTAAAGCCTGGGTGCCGGTAACCCAGGTGCCGAATTGCTGGCTATGGGTCGACGGCGTCAACCCGCCGAAACTCTGGTTCTATTCGCCGGTGGATTACTGGCACAACGTCGCGCCCATGCCAGAAAGTTTCTGGACTGACGAGGTGGACATCTCGGTTCTGCGCAATGCCGATGATATTGGAAAACAACTTCCGGCCGGGCGGCGGCGCGTCGCTTACCTCGGCTATGCCCCGCAAAGAGCGCTGGCGCTGGGTATTGATGCGGAAAACATTAATCCCCAGGGCGTATTGGATTATCTGCATTACTATCGCGCTTATAAGACGGACTACGAGTTAGTCTGCATGCGTGAAGCGCAGAAAACCGCGGTTGTCGGCCATCGCGCCGCGCATGAGGCTTTTCTGTCCGGCATGAGCGAGTTCGATATCAATCTGGCTTATCTGACGGCCACCGGTCACCGTGATACCGATGTGCCTTATAGCAACATCGTGGCGCTCAATGAACACGCCGCGGTGCTGCATTATACCCAGTTGGACCATCAGGCGCCGTCGGATGTGCGTAGTTTTCTGATCGATGCGGGCGCCGAATATAACGGCTATGCGGCCGATTTGACCCGCACCTATTCCACGCAGAGCGATAACGCATTTGCCGCGTTGGTGAAAGATCTGAATCAGGAACAGCTGGCCCTCATCGATACGATCCAGCCCGGCGTACGCTATACCGATTATCATATCCAAATGCATCAGCGTATTGCCGGCTTGTTGAAGTCACATCAGCTGATTGATGGGATCAGCGTCGAGGCGATGGTGGAGAACGGTTTAACCGCGCCATTCCTGCCGCATGGTCTGGGACACTTGCTGGGGTTACAGGTACATGACGTCGCCGGCTTTATGCAGGATGACCAGGGCGCCCAACTGGCCGCACCGCCGCAATATCCCTATTTGCGCTGTACCCGAATACTTGAGCCCGGCATGGTGTTGACGATTGAACCCGGTATTTATTTTATCGATTCGCTGCTTGAGCCCTGGCGGGCGGGTCAATTCAGCCGCCATTTTGACTGGAAGCGGATTGATGCGCTAAAACCCTTCGGCGGTATTCGCATTGAAGATAATATCGTTATCCATGAGCAGCGTATTGAAAATATGACGCGCGACCAGAAGCTGTCCTGATGCAGGCTTATCCGGTACCCGCAGCGCCGGTCAGCGTGAGTGAGGAAATCAAGAAAAGCCGTTTTATTACTCTACTGGCGCCGACAAATGGCATTGATGCGGCAAAAGATTTTGTTCAGCAGACCCGGGAGCAGCACCCCACGGCCAGACATCATTGTTGGGCGTATGTCGCCGGCGCGCCTGACGATTCCCAGCAGCTTGGATTTTCTGATGACGGCGAGCCTTCGGGGACGGCCGGGAAACCCATGTTGGCGCAGTTGATGGGGAGCGGCATCGGCGAGATTACCGCCGTCGTTGTGCGTTATTACGGCGGGATCCAACTGGGTACCGGCGGGCTGGTGAAGGCTTATGGCGGCGGCGTCCAGCAAGCGCTGAAAGCGGTATCGCTGCAAGAAAAAGTATTACAGAAAGAATATGGCCTACGCTGTGATTATTCATTATTACCTCAGGTTGAATCGCTGATATACCATCTTGGCGGTCGGATTCTGCATAGCGACTTCGGTGCGGAAGTGACATTGAGCGTGTCTATTCCCCTTGGGCGCGTTGATGAAGCGGCCATGAGATTGCGTGATATCAGCCGTGGCTCGTTGCATTTATTGCCAGTTTCACAATAATCCCAACGCTGTTTTATGAATCATTTAAGGAATTCTTTGCAATGCATTTGCGCGCCATAACCCGAATTGTGGGTCTGCTGGTTATCCTTTTTTCCGGGACGATGTTTATCCCAGGACTGGTGGCCTTGATCTATCGTGATGGCGCCGGGCGGGCTTTCACTCAAACTTTTCTGGTCGCACTGACGATCGGCATTGTGCTTTGGCTGCCAAACCGTAAACAAAAGCATGAGTTGAAATCACGGGAAGGATTTCTGATCGTCGTATTATTCTGGACGGTGCTGGGCAGCGTGGGCGCGCTTCCCTTTCTCTTCGCGGAACACCCGAACCTCGGCGTCACTGACGCCTTTTTTGAGTCTTTCTCCGGACTAACCACCACGGGGGCGACGACGCTGGTCGGGCTGGATTCGTTACCCAAAGCGATTCTGTTCTATCGACAAATGCTGCAATGGTTTGGGGGGATGGGGATCATCGTTCTGGCCGTGGCTATCCTGCCTATCCTTGGCGTCGGGGGGATGCAGCTTTATCGCGCCGAAATGCCGGGACCGCTGAAAGATAACAAAATGCGTCCCAGGATCGCCGATACGGCGAAAACCCTATGGCTGATCTACGTGATGCTTACCGCGGCCTGTGCGGTTTCACTCTGGCTGGCGGGGATGCCCGCTTTCGATGCGATCGGCCATAGTTTTTCAACGGTTGCGGTTGGCGGTTTTTCTACCCACGATGCCAGCATCGGCTATTTTAACAACCCGACGATTAACACCATTATTGCGGTATTTCTACTGATTTCCGGCTGTAATTTTGGTCTGCACTTCGCGGTGCTGAGCGGACGTAGCATCAAGGTTTACTGGCGCGATCCTGAATTCCGTATGTTCATCTATGTTCAGATGTCGCTGGTCGCGGTGTGTACCGTGGTGTTGTGGTTTCACAACGTCTATGCGACAGGCATGCAAACGCTAAATCAGGCTTTCTTCCAGGTTGTGTCGATGGCCACAACCGCGGGCTTCACCACGGATAGTATTGCTTCCTGGCCGCTTTTTTTGCCGGTGCTGCTGCTGTGCTCCGCGTTTATCGGCGGCTGTGCCGGGTCAACCGGGGGCGGCTTGAAAGTCATTCGTATTCTGCTGCTTTTCCTGCAAGGTTCGCGTGAATTGAAAAGGCTGGTTCATCCTAACGCGGTATACAGCATAAAATTGGGCAATCGCGCGCTGCCTGAGCGGATACTGGAAGCCGTCTGGGGTTTCTTCTCCGCCTATGCGCTAGTCTTTATCGTCAGTATGCTGGCCGTTATCGCGACGGGAGTGGATGATTTCTCCGCTTTTGCCGCCGTCGCCGCGACGCTGAATAATTTAGGTCCGGGGCTGGGTGTCGTCGCGGACAACTTTACTTCGATGAATGATGCGGCAAAGTGGATATTGATCCTGACAATGCTATTCGGACGTTTAGAGGTATTTACTCTTTTAGTCTTGTTTACGCCGACGTTCTGGCGGGAATAAAACAGGCGGATATAGTGCAATGAAAGCTTTGATATTATTTTCCAGTAAGGATGGGCAGACGCGAGAGATAGCCTCTTATATCGCCAACTCGCTAAAAGGCGCGTTGGAGTGTGATGTCATTAGCTTGCTAAGTGCGAATGATATCGACCTGACTAAATACGATCGGATCCTGATCGGCGCATCGGTGCGATACGGACGTTTTAATCCGGCGGTGAATAAGTTTATTCAGCGGCATCTGACGCGTCTGCGGCAAATGCCCAGCGCGTTCTTTTCCGTAAATTTAACGGCGCGGAAACCAGAAAAGCGCACGTTGCAGACGAACGCCTATACGCGCAAATTCTTGTTGAGTTCGCCGTGGGAGCCAGACTTGTGCGGCGTATTCGCGGGTGCGCTGCGTTATCCCCGCTATCGATGGTTTGATCGCATTATGATCCAATTGATTATGCACATGACCGGCGGAGAGACGGATAGCAGCAAAGAAGTCGAATACACCGATTGGGATCAGGTAACGCGTTTCGCTCATGAATTTGGGCAATTAACGCTTAAAAAGAGCACATAGCGTTGCCTTTCCCGGCGGATCGCCGAAAAAAAACGCACTCAATCATTTTTATGCAAATTACCAGTTGCGGCCTGCGCAGAAGTCCCTATAATGCGCTCCCACTGACACGGCAACGGCGAATACGCGGTTGTGACGGCAGTAAGAAGCCAGGCAATAATCACTTGACTTCACAGCGGAAAAGCATAATATATGCGGCCCGCGCCACGGGATAACGTGGCACTGCTCTTTAACAATTTAATCAGACAATCTGTGTGGGCACTCACAAGACCTATCGGCTAACGATATAAAAAGTCTTGAAGAGTGACTAGCAGTAAATTCATTACGAATGAACAGTTACTAATTCTTTGAGCACAGCTATTAACTTAGCGAATCAAACAAATCTTAAATTGAAGAGTTTGATCATG
>NZ_JBEIAB010000011.1:0-142774 GCF_040240345.1 Brenneria sp. g21c3
CCCCTGAAGGGCCGTTGAAGACGACGACGTAGATAGGCTGGGTGTGTAAGTGCAGCGATGCATTGAGCTAACCAGTACTAATGACCCGAGAGGCTTAACCTTACAACACCGAAGGTGTTTTGGTGAGCAGAGACGAAGAGTTTTAGCTTGTTCATGGATTGGTTCTGATGGTTGTGTGATAAGCAACGGTTGGAATAAAACGAATTTGCCTGGCGGCGATAGCGCGGTGGTCCCACCTGATCCCATGCCGAACTCAGCAGTGAAACGCCGTAGCGCCGATGGTAGTGTGGGGTCTCCCCATGTGAGAGTAGGGAACTGCCAGGCATCAAACAGAACGGAAGGCTCAGTCGAAAGACTGGGCCTTTTGTTTTGCCTGTAATTTGTCGGCGAGGCGCTCTTTGGTAGGACAAATCCGCCGGGAGCGGATTTGAACGGTGCGCAGCAGCGGCCCGAAGGGCGGCCCACAGGGATGTGGGCCGTAAACTGCCAGGCATCAAATAAAGTAAAAAGCCTCATGCGCAAGCATGGGGCTTTTTGCTTTATGGGACTCAACGACAAATAAGACGTTGGTTGTTAAAACGGTAGAGAAGCAAAGCCCTGATTGTCAGGTCGGGACTTTGCAGCGATCGGAACGCGAAGGAAACCTCACTTCCGATCAGAGAGGGGCATATCAATCGGCTGATTTGACGACCTGTTCGACCGCCTTGGCAAACAGCGCCATGCCCTGCTCGATATCTTTGGGATCGATAACCAGAGACGGTACAAAGCGGATCACGTTTGGCCCGGCATTCAAGATCATCACACCCTGTTCGGCCGCCGCGGTTAAGAAATCGCGCGCCTGCCCATGCCATTGCGGCTTCAGTTCGGCGCCAAGCAATAATCCCATACCGCGAACCTGCTCGAAAATGCCGTACTGCTGATTAATTTTTTCCAATGCGCTGACAAACTGGTTGTGACGCTCGGCTACGCCCGACAGCACTTCAGGTGTATTGATGGTGTCTAACGCGGCCTCCGCGACGGCACAGGCAAGAGGGTTGCCGCCATAGGTGGTGCCATGTACGCCAACGCTCATGACCGAGGCAATCTCTTCCGTGGTCAGCATGGCGCTGATAGGGAAACCGCCGCCCAGCGCTTTGGCTGTGGTAAGAATATCCGGCTCAACCCCGTAGTGCATATAAGTAAACAGCTTACCCGTACGACCCATGCCGCATTGTACTTCGTCAAATACCAGCAGCGCTTTATACCGATCGCAGAGTTCACGCACGCCTTGCAGGAATTCCGGCGTTGCCGGCGTGATACCGCCTTCGCCCTGAATCGGTTCCAGTATGACGGCGCAGGTGTGGTCGTCCATCACGGCTTTGACGGCCGCCAGATCGTTAAAAGGAACGTGTACGATATCGGCTGGTTTCGGGCCAAAGCCATCGGCATATTTCGCCTGGCCGCCGACGGATACGGTAAACAGCGTACGCCCATGAAACGCGTTATAAAACGCAATGATTTTGGTTTTATACGGGCTGTGACGTTTAATCGCGTAGTGACGCGCCAGTTTGAAAGCCGCTTCGTTTGCTTCGGCGCCGGAGTTAACAAAAAACACCCGATCGGCAAAGGTTGCGTTAATCAGCTTACTGGCCAGACGCAGAGCCGGTTCATTGGTGAAAACATTGCTGGTATGCCACAGTTTTTCTCCCTGCTCTTTTAATGCGGCTACCAGGGCCGGATGACAGTGCCCCAGCGCGGTAACGGCTATCCCACCCGAGAAATCAATGTATTCTCGTCCCTGCTGATCCCACACCCTGCTCCCTTTTCCTTTTACCGGCACAAACTGCGCTGGTGCATAAACCGGCAAAATAACTTTGTCGTGAGTTTCCCGCGTTACTGCTTTTTTATCTGTTGTCATCTGCCTGCACGCTCCGATATCAACAACCATTGAATGAAAATATAGTCAATAAATATGCATAAAAAATCAATCTCAGGCAATATTTAATCACCCTGAAAGAAAATTTATTTCCTATCTGATTCTATTTTAAGAAAATTATCTAAAAGTTGGTGTCCTTGCTGACTGAGAATACTTTCAGGATGAAACTGAACGCCTTCCAATGGAAGCGAACGGTGCCGAATTCCCATTATTTCGTCATGTTTGCCGTCACGCTCGCTCCAGGCGGTCACTTCAAAGCAGTCGGGAAGAGATGCGGACTCCAGCACCAGCGAGTGGTAGCGCGTCACCGTCAGTGGCTGCGCCAGCCCGGAGAAAACCCCGGCATTATTATGTCGTATGGCTGACGTTTTGCCATGCATGACCTGCCGGGCTCGAATGACGCGGGCGCCGAACGCTTGTCCCATGGCCTGATGTCCAAGACAAACCCCGAGGATAGGCAATTTGCCGGCAAAATGACGGATAGCGGCCAGTGAGATACCCGCTTCATCCGGCGTACAGGGGCCGGGCGAGATCACGAGCCGCGACGGCGACAGACGCTCAATATCATTCAGATTTAGCTCATCATTACGTTTGACCAGTACTTCAGCGCCCAGCTCACAAAAATACTGATACAGGTTATAGGTAAAAGAGTCATAGTTATCAATCAGTAGCAACATGTATCACCCAATATTTTAATTTGCAGGTTTACTGGCAACTGCAAGCCGTCAGCTTCAACGTTATGGCGCTGAATTGGATTTTATCATCGAACGGTCCCGATGCCTCGGGCAGATAAGGGCGAGATCGGCGGGAAATGAAAGAAAGCCCGCCGGAAACGGCAGGCTTTCTCTTCGATTAATGCAGGATTTGGGACAGGAACATCTGGGTTCGTTCGGAACGCGGGCTGGTGAAGAAAATATCCGGCGCCGCCTGTTCGACGATTTCCCCCTGATCCATAAAGATGACGCGGTCGGCGACGGTTTTCGCAAACCCCATTTCATGAGTGACGCACAACATCGTCATCCCATCTTCCGCCAGCCCCAGCATGGTATCCAGCACTTCTTTCACCATTTCAGGATCGAGCGCCGAGGTCGGTTCATCAAACAGCATGATTTTGGGTTTCATACACAGCGAACGCGCGATGGCCACTCGCTGTTGCTGTCCCCCGGAAAGTTGACCGGGAAATTTGTGCGCATGAGCGTCAATACGTACGCGTTCCAGATAGTGCATCGCCAGCTCTTCCGCTTCTTTTTTCGGCGTATGGCGTACCCAGCAAGGCGCCAGGGTGCAATTCTGCAAAACCGTCAAATGAGGAAACAGATTGAAGTGCTGAAACACCATGCCGACTTCAGTTCTGATTTTTTCAATATTGCGTAAATCGTTATTCAGCTCGATGCCGTCAACCACGATCCGCCCTTGTTGATGTTCTTCCAGATGATTGATACAGCGTATCGTAGTGGATTTACCGGAGCCGGAAGGGCCGCACAGCACGATCCGTTCACCTTGCTTCACCTGCAAATTAATGTTTTTCAGTACGTGAAATTGTCCATACCACTTATTCACATCCTCTAATGTGATCATGTGATCGGCAGATTGCGTTAAAGAATTCTGATTCATGGCTGGCCTCAATGCGACTTATGTCCGGTGTTAAAACGATTTTCCAGATGCTGGCTGTAGCGCGACATGCTGAAACAAAAGATCCAATAGATCATGGCGGCAAAAACATAGCCTTCGGTAGACATACCGAGCCACGCCGGATCGACGGTGGCCTGCTGGATACTGCTGAAGAGATCGAACAACCCGATAATGATCACCAGGCTGGTGTCTTTGAACAGGGCGATGATGGTGTTGACCAGGCCGGGAATCACCATTTTCAGCGCCTGCGGCAGGATAACCAGTCCCTGCATCCGCCAGTAACCCAATCCCAGCGATTCCGCCGCTTCGTACTGGCCTTTCGGCAGCGCCTGCAAGCCGCCGCGAACGACTTCGGCCACATAGGCGGACTGGAAAAGAATAACGCCGACCAGCGCGCGCAAGAGTTTATCGATGCTTGTGCCTTCCGTTAAAAATAAGGGCAGCATAACGGATGACATAAAAAGCACGGTAATCAGCGGCACGCCGCGCCAGAACTCAATAAAAATCACTGAGAGTATGCGAATGACCGGCAGCGACGAACGACGTCCCAGCGCCAGTAAAATACCCAGCGGCAGCGCGCCCGCGATACCCACGGAGGCGATAATCAGCGTCAGCGTCAGTCCGCCCCATTGACTGGTTTCTACCAGAGTGAGTCCGCCAAACCCGCCGTAAAGCAGCCACCAGACGACCAGCGGATAGACCACCGACCAGCCGGCGATATAGCGTCCCCGGCGTGGCAGCGCGCGCCAAAACATCGGCAGGATGCTGAGCAGCCCGATGATCAGCGCGAAATTAATGCGCCAGACCTCCTTGGCGGGATAGAGTCCGTACATGAAATGGCTGAATCTGGCATGGATAAACACCCAGCATGCGCCCTCTTTGGTACAGTCGTTACGGGTTGTTCCAATCCAGTTGGCCTGAAAAAACGCCCAGTTCAATAACGGGGGAATGGCGATCCAAAGCAGCCATAGGCTCAGCAGCGTCAGCAGGCTGTTGGTGATGCTGGAGAAGAGATTACGTCGCGCCCAGTCGATCGCTCTGAAAAGCGAGGCTTGACGGTTCTGTGTATGCGGAATCATCGTCATGAAATCCTCTTAGCGCTCAATCAACGCAATCTTGCGGTTGTAAAGATTCATCAGCAGAGAAATCAGCAGGCTGATAATGAGATACACCGACATGGTCATGGCGATGGTTTCTATCGCCTGACCGGTCTGGTTCAACACCGAACCTGCAAATAGCGACACCATATCCGGATAGCCGATAGCGGCGGCCAGCGATGAGTTTTTAACAACGTTGAGATACTGGCTGGTCAGCGGCGGGATAATGACGCGCAACGCCTGGGGAAGAATCACTTTTCGCAATGTGATCGGATTCGGCAGGCCAAGAGAGTACGCCGCCTCATGTTGACCGTAAGAAACGGATTGGATCCCGGAGCGAATAATTTCGGCGATGAACGACGAGGTATACACCGACAGCGCCACCGTCAGCGCGGCCAACTCGGGGATTAAGACCATACCGCCGCGGAAGTTAAAGCCTCGCAGCTGCGGTACGTTCCAATGCATGGCCGGACCAAAGATCAGATGGCTTAACACAAGCAATAGCGCCAGAACGCCTAATGCCGTCGGCCAGGTTTTTCTGAACCGGCCGGTGAGTACGTGGTAGCGTTTATTGCGACGCGCAATAATCAGCGCCGCAACCAGCGTGATAACAAGAGAAAAACAGAATGCGATAGCGCCGGGGCCGGCCTCGGGTGAAGGAATATAAAGGCCGCGGTTGCTCAGGAACGAAATATCGAAAGCCGTGATGGCTTGCCGCGGACCCGGCAGGTTGCGCAGTACCGCAAAATACCAGAAAAAGATCTGCAACAGCGGCGGAATATTGCGGAAAATCTCAATATAGAAGGTTGAGATTTTGCGCAACAGCCAATTGTCGGACAGGCGCGCCAGACCGACGACCAGACCAAGTATCGAGGCAAAGACAATACATAAGGCCGAAACCAATAATGTATTGCATAACCCGACAAGGAAAACACGGCCATAGCTGTCGCCTTGTTGGTAGTCGATCAGATGCTGAATGATGCCAAAGCCTGAGCTATTGTTCAGGAAGGCGAATCCGTATGTGATCCCTCGCTGCGCAAGGTTGGTCACGGTGTTGTGTAACAGGTAAGCGGCGGTAGCCAATACGGCGATGACAACGATTATTTGGTACAGCCAGGCGCGCACCGCCGGATTAGTCAGTGATAAATCACTTTTCACGGTTGGGCGTTGTTGCATATTGAAGCCTCAATAGCGGGGATACAGAGGGCGCGGCAATCCTGCCGCGCCCGTATTTCAACTGGCGATTAACGTACGGACGGCGCGTACTGAATCCCGCCTTTATTCCATAATTCGTTGAGGCCGCGTTTGATTTTTAATTCGCTGCCCATCCCGACATTGCGTTCGAAGATTTCGCCGTAGTTACCGACTTGTTTGATGATTTTATGCGCCCAGTCGTTAGATAATTTCAGGTCTTTGCCGTAGTTGCCTTCATGACCGAGCAGGTGGGACATATCCGGGGTGGTGGGGTTGGCGGCTAACTGATCGACGTTTTGCGACGTCACGCCCATTTCTTCCGCGTTCAACATGGCGAACAGCGTCCAGCGAACAATGGAGAACCACTCTTCATCGCCGCGGCGCACGATCGGCCCCAGCGGTTCTTTAGAGATCACTTCCGGCAGCACGATAAACTCGCTTGGGTTGCTCAGCTTGATGCGCAGCGCATAAAGCTGAGACTGGTCGGAGGCCAGCGTATCGCAGCGGCCTGATTCCAGCGCTTTGGCGCTTTCGTCAGAGCGGTCGAACGTAACCGGGGTGAACTGCATTTTATTGGTTTTAAAGTAGTCGGCCACGTTCAGTTCGGTGTCCGTACCGGACTGAATGCAGACCGTTGCGCCATCCAGCTCTTTGGCGCTGGTTAATCCGGCTTTGTTGTGGGTCAGGAAGCCGATGCCATCGTAATAGGTGACGCCGGTAAACAGCAGGCCCATGGCGCTATCACGCGAGGAGGTCCAGGTCGTGTTGCGCGACAGGAGATCGACTTCACCGGATTGCAGGGCGGTGAGGCGTTCTTTCGCCGTCAGCGGCGTGTATTTTACTTTGTTCGCGTCGCCGAATACGGCAGCCGCCACGCCTCGGCATACATCAACATCAATGCCGGTGAATTTACCGCTGGCGTCAGCATAAGAGAAGCCAGGCAACCCATCGCTGATGCCGCACTGCACGAATCCTTTTTTCTGGATCGCGTCCAGCGTCGCGCCCGCCTGGGCCTGACCAACCGCGGCAAACAGGGAGGCGCCGGCAACCAGGGAGGAAATAATCATGCTTTTCATATTCATCCTTGTAATTAAATTGTTATATCTTGTTGTATTAAAAGTGCTAAATCAGATGCACCATACTTGCTCGTCGGCTCGTTGCCGCGCAACTGCTAAGCAATTAGGGTGCCAATTTTATATTTCGCTGATAAGAGAAAAGAAAATGACAAGCGATTGTTCCGCAGGAGGGCAGTTAACGAAATCGCTTGCACCAAAATAAGGAAAGCAGCGCTGGCGCGCCCTGATGTGGTGCGTGAGGCGCGGTGATGTTAACGATCCCGCTCCGTTAGATAAGCGCGGCTTAAGCGATGGCGGAAAGGGGATAATGGCATCGGCAATCGGCCACATCTATATGTTTTATCTGGATATCCATATCCAATCGTTTTATTTGTATACAAAAGTCTTCCATTGTATTTTCACTGGCGATGGGTAAATCGTCTTCCTGGACTCAATAAATATTCGCCATCTCCTTTATTTCCAGCCCATGTCGAGTGCGTCGCTCATCACAAGAAAGCCGGCAAACTGCGGCGGCTTAGCGACAAAGGTTATGGGCTTGATTATCGATAACGAAGACAGTTAGCCACTTATTCCCGCGCGGACCGCCATGATTACCGGAGCCATTTTTAATGAAAAAAATTATCACCCTTGCCGCCGCGATAATGATCGGCCTGGCAGGAACGGGGACATCGTTGGCAGGCAAAAAAGACGATACGCTGACGGCTCTATTATCGCGAGATATCTATACGGTTGATGGCCTCTATTCCACACGCACGGAAAATTCATTGATCGGCCAATTGACCGACGACACCTTATTCATCATTCAGGACGATGGCACGATAGGCCCCAATTTGGCGGAGAGCTTTCACTATCGGGACGATAAAACGCTCGATGTGGTACTGCATGACAACGTCAAATTTCACGACGGCAGCGTGTTAACCGCAGAAGACGTCGTCTATTCGCTCAATTATCTGCTGGATAAAAATGCGAAAACCGCGTTCGGTTCGCAGGTCCGGGAGGTTGTGGCCGACGTGCGCGCCACCGGGCCGTTGCAGTTGCAGATTCGATTCCATAAAACGGACCCGCTGGCGCTCAACATCCTCGCCGTTCGGGGTCTGATCCGCAAGGCCCACACCTACGACGGGCCGGACGGCGCTCTCAATACCACGGCGCAGAATCAGACGCTGAACGGGCTGGGGCCGTACCGGATAACGCGTTTCGTACCTGGGCAGACCGTTGAACTGACGCGGTTTGCGGACTATCGCCAGGACGGGCCGAAAGGTTCGCCGGCCATCGGCAAAGTCGTTTTCCGCGCCGTAGCCGAAGAGGGGACTCGCGCCGCGGAGCTGGCGTCGGGCAACGCTGAATGGACGTACTATATCGCCGACGACGCGACCGCCGCGCTGAAGGCCGCCGGGCGGGTGAATGTCGTGCAAAACCTGTCTTCGCGCGTGGCTTATCTGGTTCTTGATGCGCAGGGGGGCGTCGCCGGCAATGAGAACGGGCCGGTGACGAAAAAACTCGTCCGCCAGGCGCTCTCTTATGCCATCGATAAGCCGTCTATTGTCCAGAGTCTTACCGGCAGCGGCACGCTGGCGCTGGATTCGCTCTGCGCTCCCGCCATGTTCGGCTGTTCCCGGGAGGTGGCGAAATATACCTATGACCCAAAGAAAACCAGGGCGCTTTTGGCGGAAGCGGGCTATCCGCAGGGATTCTCCATTACCTTGCAGAGCACGCGCGACCGCCCGGCGCTGGAAGCCATCGTGGAGCAGTGGCGTCAGGCGGGGGTCGATGCCCGTTTGAGTTTCGTACCCAGCGCGGTACAGGCGGAGATGCGTAGAAACAATCAGGTGATCGCCTTTTATCAAACGTGGGGAACGGAAGGACGGCAGGATGCGGGTACTTTGTTGGGCAACACCTTCGTCGGCTCCAATCGCAATCTGACCGGCGACAAACGGCTGGAGCCGCTGGTGCGTTCCGCGCAGGAAACCTTCGATCCGCAGGCGCGCAGCGACGCGTACCAGCAGGCGTTGTCGATTATCGCGGAGGAGGCCTACCTGATCCCCTTGTTTCAACTGGCTGAAAACTGGGTGATCTCTCCGGAACTGGATATTAGCGCGGGTACTGACGGGCTGCCCCGTTTCTATCGCGCGCGCTGGAAAGAATAACCCGGGCTAATCGGTCTCGGTTCGTCAATCAGTACGCGTGTCGCAGGATGCGCGTACGGAAGGAATTTACTGTGGCGAGTTATTTGCTTCGCCGTCTGGTCACCGCGTTGATGGTGACGCTGACGATTTCGGTTATCACCTTTGTCCTGTTGCATGGCGCCGCCGATCCGGCGACCGCGATCGCCGGCAATGAGGCCACCCCGGCGATGATCGCCGAGGTGCGTGCCAACCTGGGGCTCGATCGGCCTCTGCCGGTGCAATACCTTCACTGGCTGCGCGATCTGGTCCATGGCGACATGGGGATGAGCTATCACGTACATGAGCCGGTCGCCACGCTGATTGCGCGTCATATCCCGGCCACGCTGATCATGGCGTTCAGCGCGATTCTGGTGACCTTGGCGATCTCGCTGCCGCTGGGCGTCGTCGCCGCGCTCCGGCCGAATGGGTTGTTCGATCGCATCGCGTTGATGATCGCCGTCGCCGCCCAGGCGATACCGAATTTCTGGCTCGGCCTGCTGTTGATCCTGATTTTCGCGGTCATCTTTCCGCTGCTGCCGGTCTCCGGCGACGGTACGTGGCGGCATTTTATTCTGCCGGCCGTGGTGCTAGGCACCAGCTCGGTGCCGACGGTGACCCGGCTGGTTCGCGCCGGTCTGCTGGATGTTCTGCAATCCGACTATATCCGCACCGCCCGCGCCTATGGCTGGCGGGGCGGCCGTCTGATGTGGCAGCACGCGCTGAGGAACGCGGCTCTGCCGGTGGTGAGCGTGCTGGCGATTCAACTGGGCAACAAACTGGGCGGATCGGTGGTGACAGAGGCGGTGTTTGCCGTCAACGGGTTGGGCGGACTGACGCTGCGCTCGATTCAGATGGTGGATATTCCGACGATTCAATCGCTGGTGGTGCTGTTTTCATTAATTTTCGTCGTGATGACGCTGCTGGCCGATGTGCTGAACGCCTGGCTGGATCCGCGCGTTCGATTAAGCTAAAACGACCGGGGAAATCGCATGACCCTATCCGTATCGCTCGTCCGTACCGCGGGGAAAAAGCATTTTCTTCACGCCGCCTTGCGCCACCCCAACTTTGTTATCGGTACGACGATTCTGCTGGTTTTTATCCTGCTGGCGCTACTGGCGCCTTATCTTTCGTCTCAGGATCCCTTCAGCCAGAACCTGATGAATCGTCTGAAGCCGCCGTTCTGGAGCGAAGGCGGTTCACTCGTCTGGCCGCTGGGTACCGACCATCTCGGCCGCGATTATTTCAGCCGACTGCTGTATGGCTGCCGTATTTCTCTGGTTGTGGGGTTCGGCGCCGCGACGCTGGGGGCGCTCATCGGCGTGACCCTGGGCGTCTGCGCGGCCTATTTCGGCCGTAGCGTCGATGCCGCGATAGGGTATCTGCTGTCATGCCAACTGGCATTGCCGAATATGGTGCTGGCCATGACGCTGGTGTTTTTGATCGGTCCTTCGGTCGGCGTGGTTATCGCGGTTATCGGCTTTCTGCACTGGAATTATTTTCTGGTGGTCAGCCGCTCGGTCAGTATGCAGATCGCCCGACTGGAGTACGTTCAGGCCTCGCGGGCGGCGGGCAGCTCGTCCTTTCAGGTTATCCGGTATGACATTCTACCCAATATCGTTCAGCACATTATCGTCATTTTTACCCTGGAGGTCGGACTGGCGATCCTGGCCGAAGCGTCGCTGTCGTTTCTCGGCGTCGGCATACCGTCGCCGATGCCGTCATGGGGATTGATGATCGCCGAAGCCAAAAACGCCATTTTCACTTCGCCGTGGCTGATCGTGCTGCCGGGGCTGCTGCTGTTTACGCTCGTGGTCGCGACCAACCTGGTGGGCGACGCGCTGCGCGATTTGATTTCTCCGGAGACGATGCGATGACATTCCAGCCACCGAACGCCAATGCGGCGTTAGTGAGCGTCGAGGGGCTCAATGTGCATGTGCCGACGGCGGCGGGGTATCATCCGGTGGTCAACGACGTCAGCTTTGAGCTGGCGCCGGGCGCGACGCTGGGCGTGGTGGGCGAATCGGGATCGGGAAAATCCATGCTGGCGCTGTCTTTGCTGCGGTTGACGCCGCCGCAGGCGCGCATCGGCGCCCGTCGTCTGGTGGTCGGAGGAATAGATATTCCGTCGGCCAGTGAAAAAACGCTGGCGCAACGCCTGCGCGGACAGGCGGTGACCTGCGTGTTTCAGGATCCGATGACGTCATTGAATCCGGTGTACAGCATCGGCCATCAGTTGATCGGCGTCATGCGGGTACATCGGCGGATAGCGCGTAAAGAGGCGACCGAACGCGCCCTTGATCTGCTGCATCGGGTCGGCATCGCCGATCCGGCGCGGCGTTTTCACCACTATCCGCACCAGTTTTCCGGCGGGCAGCGGCAGCGGATCATGATCGCCATGGCGTTGGTGAACCGCCCGCAGTTGCTGATTGCCGATGAGCTGACCACCGCGCTGGATGTTACCGTGCAGCGGCAGATTCTGGATCTGCTCCAATCCTTGCAGGACGAAATGGGGATGGGCCTGCTGATGATCTCACACGATCTGGCGGCGATCGCCCAGATATGTGAACGCGTCATGGTCATGAAAGACGGGCAGATCGTGGAACGGGGAAACGGCCGCGAGATTTTCCGCCGGCCGCAGCACCGCTATACCCAGAGGCTGGTGTCCTGTCTGCCGCGCCCATTTGGCGAGCTGGTTTCGGACGCCCCGCCTCCGGCATCATCTTCGGCGCCGATGGCGGTGAAACTCTCCGACGTCAGCTGCCGTTTCCCGCTCGGCGGCGGACTCTGGCGGGCAAAGGGCTTTATCGACGCGGTCAGCCATGTGTCGCTCGAACTGCGCAAGGGCGAAAGTCTGGCGCTGGTCGGCACGTCGGGCAGCGGCAAATCGACGCTGGCGAAGCTCCTGACCGGTCAGCAGAGGCCGACGGCGGGGAAAATCGAGCTGCTGGGCCGTGAAGTGGGCGGCTATGCGCGTCTGGCGCTGTCGCAACGGATCCAACCCATTTTTCAGGATACCTATTCATCGCTCAACCCGCGCCGCACCGTGGGGGAGATCATTCGTTATCCGCTGGATCTGCATCAGAGAGGCGCCGCCGGGCGGCAGAGCAAAGTGGAGGAGATGATGGCGAATGTGGGTCTGGATCCCGCCGTTTTCCTGCATCGTTATCCTAACCAACTTTCCGGCGGGCAGCGCCAGCGCGTAGCCATCGCCCGCGCGCTGATTCTGGAACCGGATATCGTGGTGTGCGACGAGCCGACTTCGGCGCTGGATGTTTCCATCCAGATGCAAATTCTGCAATTGCTGGCCGATCTGCGACGGCGTCTCGGGCTGACCTACCTGTTTGTGACCCATAACCTGCATACGGTGCCGTATGTGGCCGATCGCGTGGCGGTGATGCACAAAGGCAGGCTGGTGGAAGTCGGACCCGTCGCCGATGTGTTGACCCGGCCGCAGCATGATTATACGCGCCGCCTGCTGAACTCGGTCTTAACCATCGACGAGGCGGACGGCGAACGCAACAGCATGATTCATCGGGCTTCGTCGTATTAAGCGGCGCGGCGATTGTTAGACCTAAGGGGAAAGTGAATGACTCGCGCACTGGATTTTATCACCATCGCACCGCGCAGCGTAAAGCCGCGCAAGGCCGGCTATACCATCGCCCGCGACCTGGGACTGGGCTATGAGCGTATTAAAAACTGCCTGGAAGATGTCGCGCAGTTTGTGGATTTTATAAAGATCAGACACATTTCGGCGCTGAAAATGACCCATGCCAAGGACGATCCGGTGCGGCGTAAAATCGATCTCTATCTCCAGAATGATATTCAGCCGTTCGCCGGCGGGATCGTGTTCGAACTGGCCTATGCGCAGGGACAGGCGGAGAGGGTGATCCCGTCGCTGGCCGATTTAGGCTTTACCGCCATCGAACTGTCGGAAAATTTTATTCAACTCACCAGCGCGGAGCGGGAAAAATATATCTCCCTGGCGAAAAAGGCCGGACTGTTCGTTTTTTCCGAACTGGGCGGCAAGTATCCGGAGCAGGTTTTATCTGTCGCGCCGATCGTCAAAGACATGAAAGAGGTATTGTCGATGGGGGCGGATCTGGTCACGCTGGAGGGCGGGGAGCTGGATAACGCGCTGGGTAAACAGGCGGAGAAGGAAACCGGACACCTGATTCTCGAGCTGGTCGATCAGGTCGGTTATGAAAATATTACCTTCGAAGCGGAAGAGATGAAACAGCAGGCCTGGCTGGTTAACAACATTAGCCGCGAGGTGAATATCGGGCCGAATCTGGATATTCACGAGCGCGGCATCGTCATGCTGGAACCGATTCGGCTCGGGTTAAGCACCGGCTATGTTTATCTCACCGATCTGTTGCAGAAAAACGCGGCGCAAGCCAATGACCGCTAACCTTTCTTCCACCTGGTGACAACAATGACGGAACGCGCCGCATCCCGAATGACATTCGCCGTCACCGGCGAATCGTTATGTACCCGCAGGCACAGTTGCTATCGCGACGCGCCTTTCCTGCAACTGGTCGAACTGCTGCGTCAGGCGGATGTGGCGCAGACCAATCTGGAGACCCGTATCCATACGTTCCGCGGTTATCCGATGCCGGTCGATACCATGGGCGCCAGCCAGTCTTACCAGCAGGCCGATCCCTTTGTGGCCGACGAACTGCGCTGGATGGGATTTAATATGATTGCCCGCTCCAACAACCACGGTATGGACTACGGCCCTGAAATGGTGCGGGAAGAAGGCGAAATTCTGGATGCGGCCGGGCTGGTTCATGCCGGCGCGGGCGTCAATCTGGCCGCCGCGACGCAGCCCGTCTGGCTGGAGACGAATAACGGCCGCGCCGCGCTCATCTCGCTATGCACCGATTTCCCCCCCCATTGTCCCGCCGGAGAACAACGACCCGATATGCAGGGGCGGCCGGGCATTAACGCGCTGCATTTCGACGTCGATTATCCGCTTGAAGGTGATGACTTCGCCGCGTTGCAACGTATTGCGGAACGGCTGGGGCCGGGACATGGCGTGCGCGGCGATAAAATTCTGGCTTTCGGTCAGGTATTTTTCCGCGCCGGGCAAACCGCCAGCCGTTATACCGCCCGGCAAAGCGACGTACAGCGCAACGTTCGGGCCATCGGCGAGGCGAAACGCGCCGCGGATTTCGTCATCGTACATATTCATCACAGCACCCGCACCGGTCATCGACCCGCCGAGCGTATCCAACAGCTGGCGCGAGCGCTGATTGACGCCGGCGCCGATATTATCGTGGGCGACGGGCCGCATGTCCTGCAAGGTATTGAGATCTATCGCGGGCGACCCATCTTTTACAGCCTGGGCAATTTCTTTTATCAGAGCGAAACCATCAAGCGTTTTCCGGCGGATTTTTACGAGCGCAGCGGTCTTGACGCCACGGCGACGCCGCAGGATGTGCTGGATGTGCGCGATGCCATTCGTTCCGGTAAACGTCTGGTGGACAAGGTGCAGCCTACGCGCACCGGCGATGCGTATATGAAATGGTTTGAAGCCTTGCTGGGGCAAGTAGTTTTTGACGGGGACAAACTGGCGGAAATCGTGCTGCATCCGATCTGGAACTACCACGAGCGTCGTTCTCAACGGGGGCTGCCGCGCTTGGCGCCGGAGGAACATGCGCAACGTATTTTGCACAATATCGCGGACTACTCCAGGGAATGGGGAACGCGGATCGCCATCGACGGCAATCGCGGACGTATCCTGTTGCGTTGAGCGGCAACGGCGCGGGCGATGGCGCAGGGGAAAGTGCCGCCGGCCGCGCCATCGAGTGACCGATTCAGCGCGGCGTCTCGCTGAACATGCATTAAACGCGCCTCAGGCGACGCCGGCCGCGTGCAGATCGTGCAGATTTATCGCGCCGACCAGTTTGCCCTCGCTGTCGACCACCGGCGCGGCGGAGATATGCTGCTCATGCAGCGCTTCCAGCGCCGCCGCCGCCCGCCACTCCGCGGGCAACTGGTAGCCGGGGCTGGTCATGGCCCGGGTGATGACGGTATCCAGCGCGTTGCCTTTGACCAGCCAGCGACGCAGGTCGCCGTCGGTAAACACGCCGGCTACCCGGTTTTCATCGTCGCAGACCACAATCAACCCCAGCCCGGTGCGGCTCAATTCCAGCATGGCGTCCATGACGCTCGCCGTTTGTTCAACGCGCGGCAAGCGATCGCCGCTGCGCATAATATGGTGGACGCGGTTGAGCAACCTGGCGCCCAGACTGCCGCCGGGATGCGAGCGTGCAAATTGCTCTGCGCTGAAGCCCCGATGACGCATCAGCGCCATCGCCAGCGCATCGCCCATCATCAGCGTGTTCACCGCGCTGGAGGTGGGCGCCAGCCCCATCGGACACGCCTCGCGCGTGACGCCGACATCCAGCACGCAGCTGGCGGCCAGACCGAGGGGCGACTCGGCGTTGCCGGTCAGGGCGATAACCGGTATGCGGCTCTCGGCCAGCAGCGGCAGCAGTACATTCAGCTCCTGCGCCCGGCCCGAGTAAGAGATAAATATCACCACATCCCGCGGGCCGATCATGCCCAGGTCGCCGTGCAGCGCTTCCGCCGGATGAACAAAAAACGCCGGCGTGCCGGTGCTGGCCAGCGAGGCGGCGATCTTCTTGCCGATATGGCCGGATTTTCCCATGCCCGACACCACGACTTTCCCCGCGCATTCCAACAGCAGTTTGCAGGCGTCGACAAAGCGGGTATCCAGCCGTTCCAGCATGCGCTGGGCCTCGGTGATTTCTATCGCCAGCGTTTCGCGGGCGAAGGTCAATAAACGCTCATTCATCGCCGTCTCCTACCACGATTACATTAATGTTTTTTTCTCTGAGCGCAGCGAGATAGTCGGGGTTGATGCCGTTGTCGGTAATCAGGATATCGACGGCGCCGAGCTCGCAGACCACGTTCGGGCTTTTACGGCCGAATTTGGAGGAGTCCACCAGCAGGATAAGCTGCTGCGCGGCGCGGCACATGGCCTGGCTGACGGCATGCAGCTCATTGTAGGTGGTGACGCCGGCATTCAGATCCACGCCGTCGGCGCCGATAAACAGCTTATCAAAACTGAAATGGGAAAAAGCGGCCTCCGCCAGACTGCCGTGAAACGAGGCCGAGGTTTTACGGTAGGTTCCGCCCGGCATCAGGATGGTCTGATCGTTATCCAGTTCAACCAGCTCATTGACGATGCTCAGGCTGTTGGTCATGACGGTAATGTTGTTGAACTGCGTCAGCCACGGCACCATTTGCAATACGGTGCTGCCGGCGTCAAAAATCAACGAGTCGCCGTCATTAATCAGCGTGGCGGCCTTGCGGGCTATCTGCTTTTTTTGGGTGGTATTGATGTGTGTTTTACGGTCGATAGGCTGATCGCCTTCCTCCCGATTGGGCATTACGCCGCCATAGGTGCGAATAACCGCGCCTTCTTCCTCCAGCGCGGTTAAATCTTTACGAATTGTGGTTCCTGTCGTATTAAAGCGGCTGACCAGGGTTTCCACGGACGTTTTGCCATAGGTGCGCAGATATTCCAGGATTGCCGCCTGACGCTGTTTCGGTTTCATTACGCGATTTCCATCCGATATGCCCATTTCTTCCCTACATGATTGGCGGACGAGAAATACTGCCAAATGAAAGGAATTATCTTTTAAAATGAAAATATCATTATTTCGCTTCAATCGCCAATGAAAGCGCGGCCCGACAGCTCGGTTCTATGGGAAAGATCACACTTGGCGCCAGCTGCTCTCTTTTCAATCCGATTAATGCTTTCATCTGACGCGGTCGGGCGAAAACCGTAAGTCCGCGCATGATAAAGCCGTCCTGTACGCGATCCTGTTCGTCGAACGCCAGCGCCACGATCACTCTGGCTTTGAATCTGCCGGCGGAACGACCGACGCCGACTTTACATCCCTGTCGATACAATGCGTCAAACGCCTGATTGAAGCGGCGCAATTGCCACCAGCCGAGGGCGATTTGCAACAGCCAGGCGCCTATCGCGCATGAAATCAGTAACGATGCCGGCGTCATCCTGTACCTCCTGAGTGCCTCCGGTATCCGTAGCGGTATACCGGAGGCGTTGGTTTTATCAAAACATGACCTGCCCGCCGGTGATATTAATTGACTGACCGGTGCAGTAGGAAGCCTTGTCGCTGGCGTAGTATAAAAGCGTGTTCAGCACATCCTGATAATCGCAGCCGCGTTTTAACGGCACTTTATCAATGTAATACTGCTCCACTTCTTCCGGCCGGATGCCCAGTTTTTGGGCATATTGCGGCAATAACGACTGGAACATGGGCGACTTCAGCAGGTTGCCCAGCATCAGTGAATGGACGGTGATGCCGTACTCCGCCAAATCCAGGGCCAGCGACTGGGTCAGTCCCACACCGCCGAACTTGGCCGCGCTGTAGCCGGAATTGTGCTTGCTGCCCACCTTCCCCGATTTAGAGTTAATCTGGATAATACGCCCGGCGACGCCGTCGCGGATCATCAGCTTGGCGAACTCGCGGGCGCACAGGAAATAGCCCACCAGATTCACCTGTAAAGAGAGATCGAAATCGTTGAGCCGGAACTGCGTAATGGGCGCGGCTTTGGCTATCCCCGCGCTATAGACCATAAGATTGACCTGGCCGAATTGGGCGTCGACCGCCTGCGCCAACTGTTCAACCTGCTCTTCGCTGGTGGCGTCGGCGCCAAAACCGCAGGCGTATCCCGCGCCGTATTGCGCATTAATCTTTTCCGCTACCTGCATGGCGTGTTGAGCGTTCAAATCAACAACCGCTACCTGATAACCTGCATCAGCCAGACCTTCACACAGGAACGCACCGAGGGTTTGCCCCCCGCCGATGACGACCGCAACCTGTTTCATATACATCTCCCACCCAAGGTTTAAGAAAAAATCGTTAATTTGCCGCCGACTTTGATATCGGTCGGCGTCGTGCCTGCAACATGCAATGAACCGGGAAATTCCGCCTCGGTCGCGCCATCGAAACGGATGGTGACATGACCCAATTCGCGCAAATTTTGTGTCGCCACCGAGCCGACCGCCGTAATCGGATAGACTTTATCCTGTAACATCAGCGAGTTGCCTGCGCGTAGTTCGCCGCGCAGATCGCCATGCTGGTGGATAAAGCAGAAGGACTCGATGTCTTCGGGCGCCCCTTCGCGAAAGGTGATCATCATGTCTTCGGTCAGCGCCTCAGGGGCGTTGTCGCCAATACGGGTAAATATCGTTTGAAAAACCGTGTTCATACCGACTCCCACAACCGCTATTGATAGATAAAACCGGATACGACCCAGGCCAGCAGTACGGTCGGCGCGCCGGTAAGAAAGCGGCCCACCAGTACGGAAGGCACCCCGACGCGCACGGTGTCCTGTTTCGCTTCCGCCAGCGACAGACCGACGGGGATAAAATCGCAAGATGCCTGGGCGTTAATCGCGAACAGGGCGGGCAGCGCCAGCGCGGGAGGAATGTTTCCCTGTCCAATCTGTACGCCGACCAGCACCCCGATGACCTGGGCGATCACCGCGCCCGGCCCGAGAAACGGAGACAACAGGGGGAAGGAGCAAATCAACGCCAGCGTGACCAGCCCGATCGGGCTGTTTGCCAGCGGCGTCAGGCTGTGCGCGATCACGTCGCCTAATCCCGACGCCATGATGATGCCGATCAGCGCCGAGACGAAGGCCATAAACGGCAGAATCGTCTTCAGTACCGTATCGATGGTTTCCCGTCCCGCCTGGAAAAACACGGCGACCACCGACCCCATGCCCATGCCGATTTTCGCCAGCAGGCCATCGCTCTGCTCGGTAATTTTCTTGCTGCTGTCGTAGTCCCGGACGAGGCCGGGGGCGGATGAACCGCTCTTCGTGTTTTCTTGCTGCGATGGGGCAGCGGCCGCAGGCGCATCCACCCGGTGGATATTCTTCTCACGCACGCCGGAGACATAAATATCTTCCACGATGAACTGCGCCAGCGGGCCGGATTTGCCGGTCGAATGAATGTTGATCGTCGGGATCCGGCGCTTGGGATAAATGCCGCAGCGCAGCGTGCCGCCGCAGTCGATCACGGCGACGCCGATCTCTTCCGCCGGCGGTTCGCCGTCTTTAAAGCCATCAACGGCCGGCCAGCCCGTCAGTTCGCTCAGGCGATCGACGATGGCCGGGCGCGTTCCCGCGGTGATATAGACGATTTTTTTACCCGGTACGGCTTCAATCAGCAGGGGGCCGCCCCAGCCGCTTTCGCCTTTTTCGATACGAATCACGTTACTCATGATGGTGTTCCCCGTTAAAGCTGAACCTGACGGTCGAGCTGGATGCGCATCTTGCGTTCAAATAGCGTGGTGGTCAGATCCGTGATCCAGCCGCGGAAAAAGTTGCTTACCATACCGACCAGCAGGTAGCTCACCGCCAGCGGCCCCAACGGCAGGCCAAGCGTAGTCAGACCATTGGCGATACCGAGATAGACGAACAGTTCCCCGGGATTGATGTGGGGGAACAGACCGTTCATCGAGTGACAGCTATAAGACGCGGCGGCGTAGTAACTGGGTTTGTACTTCTCCGGCATAAAGCGGCCCAGGCTTAAGGTCATGGGGTTACAAAAGACGAAGGTGCCGATAACCGGCAATAACAGATAGCGAGAGATCGGGTTGCCGGCACAGCGTTGCGCCAGGCGTTCGATCCGATCCTGACCGACGAATACGATCAGGGCATTCATAATAACGAGCAGGCTAATCAATAAGGGCAATATGCCGGTGACCATACCGACAAACACTTCCCCGCCTTTTTGAAACAGGCCGATGAACCACTCAGCCCCGTGGGTGATGACGTCTATCATTATGTGCTCCTGTTTCCTCTGGTTGGTGCCGCAGGACGCTAAACCGCGTGTTGTTTGTTTTCGTACTATCAAAATATATCCAAATGTGTTTTTTAAATTTTAAATTGATCACACTTTGAAAGTTATTTCGTTCATTATGAAATATAAGTGAGAAATGATTGTTGAACGCATTGCGTGGAGGAAGAGAGCAATGAAGATTTATCTCGATAAGGCGGATATCACCGTCGTTGAACGACTGGCGCGTATCTTGCCGCTGGCCGGCATCACGACGAACCCGAGCCATCGGGTAAACCGCTGCATGAACCGTTGCCGGCGTTGCATCAGGTTCTGGAGGGAAAAGGGGAGGGTGATCGCCCATCGGGCAGAGGATATGGGTAAAGCGGCTTTGCTGATGCGGCAATACGTTGGCGATTTGATTATCAACGTTCCCGCTACCGCTGCGGGACTGGCGGCGATAGAAAAATTTGATGCTGACTGGCAGGGGGGCTTTTGGCGGTATGAAGTTATAAGCAGGTAAAATCTTTCATAATAAAAGAAACTCCCGGCCTGAAGGCGCGGCGGGCAGCATGGCGATAATGAAAAATATAATCAAATGAGATATGTTCTTTTTTATCGGCAACGATTGTTTTGGGGCGGCGCGGTATGCTTGCGCGGCCGTTTTCCCCAGATTCAAACAGTATGGCAGGGAGATTTATGAACGCCGCCGAGACGGTTGCTACTCCGCGAGTGCTGGTGGTGGACGACCATCGCAAGATCCGCGAGCCTTTGGCTGTTTACCTGCGTCGCTATGGGTTTGATGTACGCACCGCCGAGCATGCGGCGGCGATGTGGCTGATTTTAAAACAGCAGTCGTTCGATATCGTCATTCTGGACGTGATGCTTCCCGACGGGGATGGCATGGAACTGTGCCGTCAGTTGCACCGGCGTTTTAATATGCCGGTCATTCTTCTGACGGCGCGCGACGCCATGGACGACCGAGTCCGGGGATTGGACCTGGGCGCGGATGACTATGTCGTCAAGCCGTTTGAACCTCGTGAACTGGTGGCGCGCATCCATAGCGTTCTGCGTCGTCTGGGGTCGGGTCGCGCGGCCGACGCGGCTCCACGCGATGACAAAGCGCTGCTCAAGTACTGTTTCGCCGGTTTGCAGTTTATGCCGGCGACGGGCGTACTCAGCGACGTCAACGGCGTCGGCGTGCAATTGAGTACGATGGAAGGACGCCTGCTGTGGGCCTTTCTGCAATATCCCAATGCGGTGTTGAGTCGCGACCGGCTGATCGACCTGTGCGTTCGCCCCGGCAACGATGTATTCGATCGGGCAATCGATCGGCAGGTCAGTCGCCTGCGCAGTAAGCTCGCGCATTTCCTCAATGATAGCGAATTGTTGATTACCGTCTGGGGCAGTGGTTACCTGCTGGCGTCCGACGTGAGCGTACACTCGCGATGAGCTGGCTGCCCAGGCGTATGGCCAACCAGCTGGCGCTGCTGCTGGTGGCGGCGTTGGCGGCGTCGAATCTTATCGCCATGGCTTACGTCCAGCTTACGGGGGTTTTGCTCCACCCGGTGTCGCGCACCCTTGCGCTGGAGCGCTTAACCATCGCCTATCAGGCCGCTCACCGCTTATCGCCCTCCGACGCCGACCAACTGCTGGTTTCCATGAACGCCAATGACGCCCGTTTCTGGATGGACGCTCACCCCGAAATTACGCCTTTCGACATGCGGGAAGAGGAGCGCCGGTTGATGGCGGATCTGAGCTCGCGGCTGCCTGCGGCGGCGGACATGAGTATTGTCATGCAGCTTGAACGTACCGACGGCGGACTGGCGCGCGGCCACTTTTTCAGCCCGATTCGTTGGGATCCGCTGCGGCTTCGCACCAGCATCCGGTTGCCTGACGGGCGCTACCTCAATGGGGTGCAACATCCGCTTCAGGCATACGAATGGAGCCGTTTACTCTCCTATTCGCTGCCCGTGACCAGCGTACCGGTATTGTTGATTGTCGTATTTTTCATGCGGCGGGTGGTGCATCCCGTCAAGGCGCTGGCCGCGGCGACCGAACGGGTTAGTCGGGGGGAGCGGATGGCGCCGTTGCCTTTGTCCGGCCCCCTTGAAGCGCGCGAGCTGACCCAGGCATTCAACGTGATGCAGGAACGGATTGCCCGTCATATCGAGGGGCGTACCCGCATGCTTGCCGCCGTCAGCCACGATCTCAATACGCCTATCACCGAACTGCGTTTGCAGGTGGAGTTGCTGGAGGCCGGCCCGGCTCGCGACGACATGCTGGAAAGCCTGAACGAATTGAGCGCCATGACGCGCGAAACCCTTAACTTCGTGCGCGGTGACGCCATGCAGGAGCAAACGAGCAGTCTGGCGCTCACCGCCATGCTTGACGAGTTGGTCCGGCGATATCGCACCATGGGACGGCGGGTGCAATGGACGGGCGCCGAACCGATTGAGATCCGCTGTCGTCCTCTGGCGCTCAAGCGCGCGCTGACTAATCTGATCGATAATGCGTTGATCCATGCGGGCGACGCCACGCTTAGTCTACAGCGCGGGCCTGAGGGCGTGTGTATTGAAGTGCGCGATCACGGCCCGGGGATTGCGCCTTCCGCCCTTGAGCAGGCTTTCGAACCTTTTGTGCAACTGAACCCGTCCCCGGCGCGCGACGGTGCGGGGATCGGCGCCGGGATGGGATTAGGGCTGTCCATCGCCCGCGCCTGTATTCATGCGCACGGCGGCGAGCTGATCCTGGAGAATCGCCCGCCCGCCGGGTTGTGCGCCGTCGTGCGGTTGCCGCCCGGTTAGAAAGCGATGGTGGTGCCGAACCAGAATGTGCGGCCGTAATTGACCGTACCGTAAGTTTCGTCGTCCAGACGCTTGTCGTTCAGGTTGTAAATCGCCGCATTGAGCGCCACGTCGCGGGTCAGCTGATAAGAGCCGCCGATGTCCGCCGTGGTGTAAGCCGGCGACGGTTCATTATTGATGGTATTCCCGAACTCTTTACCGTAGTAGTTCACCGCCGCCCAGGCCTGAGCCCGATCGGAAATATTCCAGTCAGCCCGCAGGTTGGCCTTGTTCTTGGGAGTCAGGGCCAGAGGGGCGCCGGCGTTCGTACCGCTTCTCTGCTCCGAGTCGGTATAGGTAAAGTTGCCTTTCAGCGCCAGCGAGGGGACGATCTGCCAGCGTCCGTTAAGCTCCACGCCTCTGATCACCGCCTTGTCGATGTTGATGCGATCCATGATGATGTAACCGTTCCAACGTTCGTCAGTGGTCAGCGTCGAGAGCTTATCCTTGAAGTCGTTGTAGAAAACCGTGGCGCCGGCCGAGAGATCGTCGCGGTTGGACCACAATGCCGATAGCTCATAGTTGGTGCTGCTCTCAGGTTTGAGGTTCGAATTGCCGAACATAACGTAGGTGTTGCGTCGCAGCACGGCGTAGTCATCGACGACGGCCCGCAGTTCGGGAGCCTTGAAGCCCCGGGCGACGCCGCCTTTGACGGTCCATTCATCGTTCAGATGCCACACCCCGTAAAGGCGGGGATTGAAATGACTGCCGTATTGCTCATGGTGGTCGAGACGAAGGCCGGTGGTAAGCGCGAAACTGTCGGTGATGCGCCATTCATCCTCGGCGAACAGGGCTTTTTGCACCACCTCGAATGTGTAGTTTTTCCGATCGCCGAGGCCCTGGTTCCAGTCTTTGAGCGAACTCTGGTTCCATTGCACGCCGACGCTGGTGATGTGGTAATCGGTCGGGGCGACCAGTTTGGCGTCGAACACAGTGTTCCTGATTTCCGGTTTGCGGCCCAGCACGTCCGTCTGGCTGGCGCTGGCGACGCCCTGACGGCTGGTTTTCTCCTGCGACAGCGCAACGGTCGATGTGGCCCAGCTCCAGCGTCCTTCGTGGGACACCGACCAGTGATCGCGGTTGTTTTCCTGTTCTCTTGTGGCCCAGTTGCGGCTGACGCCGTCGCCGTTCTTCAGACGCGTGGCGCCCGCTTCCAGCAGTATGTCGTGATTCGCCGTGGGGGTGAACGCCAGGCGCGCGGTCAGATCTTTATGGTCGGCTTGGGTAAAACCGTTGGTGTTTTGCACATCATCGTCGCCCTGGCGATTAAGATAGCGCCCCCACACCTGCAAGCCCAACACGTCCGGGGCGAGAGGGCCGCTGAGGTAAAACTGGGTCTGGTTCGCGTTGCCCTGATCGCTGTGCTGACGGGCTGAATAATCATAAGAAACCGAACCGCCCCATTGGCGGGAGACTTTGCGCGTAATCACGTTGATCACGCCGCCGATGGCGTCCGAGCCGTAGAGTGAAGACATGGGGCCGCGGATCACTTCGATACGTTCGATGGCGGCGGCGGGCGGCACGAAGCTTTGCTCATACCCGGCGTTGCCGTTGACGCGGGAGTCGCGCCCGCTCTGGCGTTTTCCGTCCACCAACAGCAACGTGTAATCGCCGGGCATGCCGCGGATGGAAATATCGGTTTCATTGGCGCCGCCGTTGACCACCACGCCTTCCACATCACGCACCGCATCGCCCAGATTCTGCATGGATCGCTTGCGCAGATCTTCGCCTTTGATCACCGTGATTGAGGCGGGAGCGTCCTCCTGGTTCTGTTCATAACCGGCGGCGGTGACCACCAGCGTTTCCGGTTCGGTTACGGCCTTCTGGTCGCCGGTTTGTTCTTCGGCATAGGCGGCGACAGGGCAGAACAAAGCCAGTTTAACGATAACGGCCAGCGACCGTTGGTGAAAGCGGGGTTGCATAATGGGAAATGTCTCTCGAAATATATACGGAATGCAAATCATACGCATCCGCATTATTAAAGGTTGGACAAGGTGTGACAGACGGGATTGGGGAGACGGAAAGAACGGGGATCGATTGGGGCGGCCGAGCGCGCGGTAAATAAAAAACGCCTGCCGTTGCCGACAAGCGTCTTTCAAATCAACTAAATACCAGCGTGAATCAGTTCATGCCGTATTTTTTCAGTTTCTTACGCAGAGTACCGCGGTTGATACCCATCATCAGTGCGGCGCGGGTTTGGTTGCCGCGGGTGTATTGCATCACCATGTCTAACAGGGGTTGTTCAACTTCAGCCAATACCAGCTCATACAGGTCACTCACGTCCTGACCATTCAATTGGGCAAAATAGTTCTTCAGTGCCTGTTTAACCGAGTCGCGCAGGGGTTTTTGGGTTACCTGTGCCTGAGAGTTTACGGTGGAAACGGTCAGTACGTCAGAATTCACGCGTTGTTCGAACATAGTTCTGTCAGCTCTTTTTCTGTTTACGCAAGATTTTCAAAATATGCCTCCAACGCCTCCAGCTGCTCGCCGGCATCCTCAATGGCGTTGAATGTGCGCCTAAACTGGTCGTTTGGGGCGTTCTCCCGGAGATACCAGGATACGTGCTTACGAGCAATACGGAATCCCTTGCCTGGACCATAAAAGTCGTGCAATTCCCGTATATGCTTGATCAGCAAGCGCTTGACCTCTGCCAACGGCATAGGCGGCAGCAACTCCCCTGTGTCCAGATAATGCTGGATTTCCCGAAAGATCCAGGGTCTTCCCTGAGCGGCTCGTCCTATCATCAGGGCATCCGCCCCGGTGTAATCAAGAACCGCTCTGGCTTTATGCGGGTCAGTAATGTCGCCATTCGCAATAATGGGAATGGAAACGGCCTGCTTAACTGTCCGAATACTGTCGTATTCCGCCGAGCCATTGAACAGGCACGCTCGCGTGCGTCCGTGAATGGTCAGAGCCTGAATACCACAATCTTCAGCCAATCTGGCAATCTCTACACAGTTACGGTGCTCCGGCGCCCAGCCGGTACGGATTTTTAGCGTTACCGGTACGTCTACCGCTTTCACTACCGCCGAGAGGATCTGTTTGACCAAATCCGGATACTGCAATAACGCAGATCCTGCCATCTTGCGGTTCACCTTCTTTGCCGGACATCCCATATTGATGTCGATGATCTGCGCGCCGAAATCCGTATTGACTCTCGCCGCGACAGCCATTTCATCCGGATCACTGCCGGCTATCTGCACGGCCCTGATACCGGGTTCATCGCTATGTACCATGCGCAAACGCGACTTATCCGAACGCCAGACTTCCGGATTGGAAATCAGCATTTCGGACACGGCCATTCCAGCGCCCATCGAATGGCAAAGTGCTCTGAATGGGCGATCGCTAATGCCGGCCATCGGCGCGGCTATCAGGCGATTTGTTAGCTGAAATTGTCCAATGCGCATAGACAAAGAGTGACCATACTGTGTCTGCAAGGGCGCGTATATTACGCATTTTTTACGTGATATGAAAGGCCAAACTTTGACCAATTTGCCGAAGACGATCAAAGAAAATGTGTTTCATTCTTCCAGATGAAAATATTATCTATATTTAACAATAGGTTTTATCTATTTGTGAGTTTTTTTTGTGCAGGAAAATATTCCTGGCGCATCGCAATTTATCTGTAATTTGCGCTGATTTAAGCAGGAGTAACGATGATATTCAGTATTCGCAGGGGATTGCATTGTCAATAAACAAACAACAGCGATAAATTTTTGCACCATAACGCAGCAAGCGCAGGGCTTCCGGTGTGAATCGGCCGGAGCCCAGGCGAAGCGGTAAGATTAATTAACGATAACGCGGCCGTTTAGCGGCTGCACCGGGCGATTATTGGCATGATGCATGGCCGCGGCGAATTTGGCCGTCTGCGCCGCCGAAATCGTGGCCGGTTTATCCAGCACCAGCCAGCGAACGCCTTCTGAACAAGGCGGCGTGGTGAGCGAGCCGCTGAAACGGTAGTAGTTCAGCCGTTCCGCCGACGGGATCAGCGCGCCGATATTCAGCGGCGTGGTTAACAACGCTGAACTATTGAGCGTTAACGGCATCTGGCGCCAGGCATTTTCCAGTTCCTGATTGGCCTCGCCTTGTTCAAACATCAGCGCCATGACCGTCAATGCGCCCTGTTGGTCTTTGTAGACAAAATGGGCTTCCAGCGGAAAGGTTTTGCCGTCGATCTCGTTCTCGCTGGGGGCGTGGAAATGGAACTGCTGGAGAGTGAAAGTATCATTATCAATGGTTAGCGTATTGCCCGCGCTGACGTCCACCTGGATGGTATGGCCATTGTTGACGATATGCTGCGTCCCGGTCTGATAAGACAGTTTTAAGTCATCGTGGGCGGTTTTCAGCGCGCCGTGGATATCAATGGGAGACTGGTTCTTACCGTTGTCACACAGAGAAAAATCGGGCGAAAGCTTGCCCCAGTGCGCAGGCGACCCTTGTCCTTCATAGCTCCAGTGGGCGTGTTCCGATGCTTGCAGTGAAAAACAGGCGGTAAAAGCCAGGGCGGCCAGTAGTTTGTACTTCATTTTATGATCCATTTAAACGATATGATGATTCAACTCAACGGCTTGAGCGACCGATGATGTTTTACGAGGCTTGAGGATACACCTACATTTTAAATGGTTAAGGCGCTGATGAAAAAATCGGTCAGAAACGGATAATTCCGATCTTTAAAGGGGAGATGGCGGGACGTTTTCTCTGCCGCCGACGCAAGCCCTCCCACGGGCAGGGGAGGGAGAGCACGGCGGGGTTGCTGCCTTACTTACGGATACCGGTAATCCGGCACCATTCCTCTTTTTCCGCGATCGGATCAAGCTGGAATTTGTCCTGATAGGCTTGCGCGACGCTGGCCGCCTGCGTGGCCAGCACGCCTGACAGGCCAAGATGTCCGCCGGATTTCGGCAGTACGCTGATTAACGGCGCCAGTTCGCGCAGCGGGCCGGCCAGAATATTGGCGACCACCACGTCGGCGCTGAGGTTGTCCGGCTGATCTTGCGGCAGGTAAAGCTCCAGACGGTCGGAAACGCCGTTTCTCTGCGCGTTGTCGCGGCTGGCCTGGATCGCCTGCGGGTCGATGTCGATGCCGATAGCGCGGGCGGCGCCCAGTTTTAACGCGGCGATAGCCAGGATGCCGGAGCCGCAGCCGAAGTCGATGATGGTTTTTCCCTGTAAGTCCAGCCCATCTAACCATTGCAGACACAGCGCGGTGGTGGGGTGGGTGCCGGTGCCGAAGGCCAGACCCGGATCGAGCATCACATTCACCGCCGTCGGATCGGGGATGTCGCGCCAGCTCGGGCAGATCCACAGCCGCTCGCCAAAGCGCATCGGGTGGAAGTTATCCATCCATTCGCGCTCCCAGTCCTTATCTTCCAACTGTTCGATTTTATGCTGGAATCCGACGCCCAGCAGGGGTTCCCGCTCCAGCGCCGCAATGACGTCCGCCATCTCGGTTTCCGCGTCATATAAGCCGATGACATCGGTATCGCCCCACAGGCGGGTTTCACCGGGCAACGGTTCGAAGACGGGCGTATCGTGCGTATCCTGGAAGGTTACGGACACGGCGCCGCTCTCGACCAGTGCGTCACCCAGTTGTTCGGCATTGCTGCCGGAGGTGTTTATTTTCAGTTGAATCCACGGCATAGCAGTCTCTATTACATTTAAAGTGAATGGGGAGCGGTAACCGGTTCTGGTACGCGATGTCCGAACCGGTTGCCGATAATAAACGCCAGCAGGCTTAACGTCAGCGCCGGCACGATAGGATGAAAGCCCGCCAGATGCAGATTAAAGCTGGCCAGCGCCGTATAACAGCCCGCGCCGCTGAGCATCGCGCATAATGCGCCCGTGGCGTTGGCGCGCTCCCAATACAGCCCAAGCACCAGCGGCCAGAGGAATACGGCTTCCAGTCCGCCGAAGGCCAGCAGGTTTAGCCAGATAATCATCTCTGGTGGCCGCCAGGAGGCGATAAGCACCAATAAGCCCAGCAATAGGGTGGTCATGCTGGAAAGTCGCTTGATATGCCTTTCATTGCGAATTTGCTGCGGGCGAACGCTGAGATAAAGATCTTTTATTATGGTGGCGGAAGCCTGAAGCAGATGGGCGTTGATATTGGACATGATCGCCGCCATCGGCGCGGCGAGGAATATCCCGGCCACCAGCGGCGGCAGAACGGACACCATCAGCGCCGGCAATACCTGATCCGGAATGGTCAGATCGGGCATAATCGCCCGACCCAGCGCGCCGGACAGGTGCATGCCCAGCATCAGGATGCCGATCACGATGGTGCCGATAATAATACCACGATGCAGCGCCTGACTGTTGCGATAGGAGATGCAGCGCACGGCGGTGTTCGGCAGGCCGACGACCCCGAAACAGACCAGCACCCAGAACGAGGTCATAAACGGCATCGACAGGATCTGATTGCTGCCCTGCGGCGTGACCAGCGCCGGGTCGATGGCGTGGAGTTTATCCACCGCGCTGTGCAAACCGCCGGCGGCGTGAACCACGCCTACTAATAAGATGATCGTCCCCAGCAGCATCACGATGCCCTGCATGGCATCGTTCAATACGCTGGCGCGGAAACCGCCGAATGCGGTATACAGCGCAATGGTGACGCCGAAAATAAGCAGGCCGATATCGTAGGGAATATTGGCCGCGGTCTCCAGCAGACGCGCGCCGCCAATGAACTGTACCGCCATGGCGCCGATAAAGGCGACCAGCAGGCTAATGCTGGCGAACCAGACCAGCAGCCGGCTGCCGTAGCGGGCGTACAGCATATCGTTGAGAGTGATGGCGTTATAACGTCTGGCGAGAATCGCGAATTTTTTGCCCAGAATACCCAGCGACAGCAGCATGGTGGGCAACTGGATCATGGAAAGCAACACCCAGCCCAGGCCGTACTTGTAAGCCGCGCCGGGGCCGCCGATAAACGAACTGGCGCTCACATAGGTGCCGATAAGGGTCATCGCCAGCACGAAGCCGCCCATGGAGCGGCCGCCGAGAAAATACTCATTCAGAAAGTTGCCGGCCTGCCGACGACGGTAGGCGTAGACCGACAGCCCGAACACCAACAGCAGATAGCCCAGCAGCGGCAGCAGCACTTCACTTTGCATCGTCATTCTCCAGTGAGATATCGTGGAAGATGAAGCGAACCATCAGCCAGCACAGCAGAGTGAAGACCAGAGGCAGCAGCAGGCAGGCCATTTCAAACCAGTGAGGAAGCCCGGTAATGCCCTGAGCGTTGTCAGGCAGATAAGCAGTAAGAATCCAGGCAACCAGATAAGCCAGCGTCAGGCCCATCGCCCAGCGGGCTTCCCGGTGAGCCTGAAGAAAACGAATGTCCATTTTTCCCCCATAGTCAGGCCGGCGTCATAGCGAAACCGGCAAATTTTACTCTGTGTCGTCGGGTCGCCCTGCCTGAACTGATAAAAAAGCAAAAAGGCCGGTTTTCACCGGCCTTTTACGATCATAACGGCAGGGACCGCAGTCGTGGTATTTACTGTAACCCGAGTTTTTTCTCCAGATAGTGGATATTGGTTCCACCTTTCTGGAAGTTCTCGTCGTCCATGATCTTCATCTGAAGTTCGACGTTGGTTTTGATGCCGTCGATGATCAGCTCCGCCAGCGCATTTTTCATGCGCGCGATCGCCACTTCACGGGTTTCGCCGTAAGTGATCAATTTCCCGATCATGGAATCATAATACGGCGGAACGGTGTAGCCGGCGTAGATATGGGATTCCCAACGCACGCCGAAGCCGCCCGGCGCGTGGAAACGGGTGATTTTACCCGGGCTCGGCAGGAAGGTATTCGGGTCTTCGGCGTTGATGCGACATTCCACCGCATGGCCGCGAACGTGAACGTCTTCCTGCTTGATGGACAACGGCTGACCGTCGGCAATGCGCAATTGCTCCTTGATCAGATCCACGCCGGTAATCATTTCGGTCACCGGGTGTTCCACCTGAATACGGGTATTCATTTCAATAAAGTAGAACTCGCCGTTTTCGTACAGGAATTCGAACGTACCGGCGCCGCGATAGTTGATATCGATACAGGCTTTCGCGCAGCGTTCGCCGATAAACTTACGCTGTTCGCTGGTGATGCCGGGCGCGGGCGCTTCTTCCACCACTTTCTGGTGACGGCGTTGCATGGAGCAGTCGCGTTCAGCCAGATAAATGGCGCCGCCCTGACCGTCGGCCAATACCTGAATTTCCACGTGACGCGGATTTTCCAGGTATTTTTCCATATAAACCATGTCGTTATTGAAAGCCGCTTTGGCTTCCGCACGGGTCATATTGATGGACTGTTCCAGCTCTTTATCGCCGCGCACCACGCGCATGCCGCGACCGCCGCCGCCGCCGGAGGCTTTGATGATCACCGGGTAGCCGATACGTTTGGCAAAGGCGCGGTTTTTATCCATGTCGCCGTCCAACGGGCCGTCGGAACCCGGCACGCAAGGTACGCCGGCCTTTTTCATGGCGTTGATAGCGGAAACCTTATCGCCCATCAGGCGGATGGTTTCGGCGCGCGGACCAATGAAGGTAAAGCCGGAGCGCTCGACCTGTTCGGCAAAATCGGCATTTTCCGACAGGAAGCCATAGCCGGGGTGAATCGCGGCGGAACCGGTGATTTCCGCGGCGGAGATAATCGCCGGGATATTCAGGTAGCTTTTGGTGGACGGCGCCGGACCGATACACACGGTTTCATCCGCCAGCAATACGTGTTTCAGATCGCGATCCGCGCTGGAGTGAACGGCGACGGTTTTGATGCCCAGCTCTTTACAGGCACGCAAAATACGCAGCGCAATCTCCCCGCGGTTGGCGATAACGATTTTATCTAGCATGGTAAGCCCCGTTATTCGATGACAACCAGCGGCTCGTCAAATTCAACCGGTTGACCATTGTCGAGCAGAATCGCTTTGACGACGCCAGCTTTGTCAGCTTCGATTTGGTTCATCATTTTCATGGCTTCAACGATGCACAGCGTGTCGCCGACATTAACCTGCTGACCCACTTCAATAAACGCTTTTGCATCCGGGCTCGGGGTACGATAGAAAGTACCAACCATTGGAGAACGAACGATGTGACCACTGATGGCCGCCGGCGCCGCTGCGGTTTCCGCGACGGCGGGCGCAGGCGCGACAGCGGCGGACAAGGCCGGCTGTTGCTGCATCATCGGCGCATAGGCCTGTTGCATCACAGGGTAGCTTGGCGTTGCCGGGGCACGACTGATACGTACTGATTCTTCACCTTCAGAAATTTCCAGTTCGGCGATGCCGGATTCTTCAACCAGTTCGATCAGTTTTTTGATTTTACGAATATCCATTGATGTGGTTCCGTACTCTTTTGTTTAATTGGAGGTAGACAGGCGTGTTACCGCTGTCTGTAAAGCATAGTTATAACCATCTGCGCCAAGGCCGCAAATCACCCCTACCGCGACATCAGACAGGTAAGAATGATGGCGGAAAGGTTCTCGTGCATGCACGTTGGACAAATGAATTTCGATAAACGGGATTGCGACCGCCAGTAAGGCGTCGCGCAGCGCGACGCTGGTATGGGTAAATGCCGCCGGATTAATTAAAATAAAATCCGTATTTCCCCTGGCCTGATGAATTCTATCGATCAGCACATGCTCCGCATTGGATTGCAGATGAGAGAACCGCACCCCCAGCGACTGCGCCTGTGTTTCCAGATTGCTAACAATCTCCGCCAGCGTTGTCTTACCGTATTTATCCGGCTCACGGGCGCCCAGCAGATTCAGGTTAGGGCCATTCAAGAGCAAAATGTGAAACTTTCCGGCCATTGTGCTGCGATCTCCCGCGATTAACCCAGATTGCAAAACAGTGTCGCACAAAATAGCGCGAAGCTATTCGTTTGTCACCTTTCACGATGCAAATTGTCCGGTGGTGCGAAACAAAGTCGAGCATTATAACCATTTCGTCGCAATTAGCAGCCAATTACTGGTCTTATCTGCGGAGATATTCAACCGGCGATCGGTCGGGGCCGGTGTTTGCCGACTCCGCGAGTCGGCGGCTTATCGCCGCCACTGACGGAATTTTCTATAACGTAACAGCAACAAGAGCAGCGCCAGCAGCGCATAGAGAATAGGCTGGGGTGAGAGCGTTTTGACTGACCAAAGATAGTGGATTGGCGCAAGGATTGCGACCAGATAGACCAGGTTATGCAGTTTTTGCCAACGGGATCCCAACTTGCGCATCATCGCCTGAGTCGATGTCAGCGCCAGCGCCAGCAGAATCAGCCAAGCGATCATTCCCAGCGTTAAATACGGGCGGGAAAGCAGCGCTTCTCCCAATAAGGCCAGATGGTTCAATCCCAGTTCCAGCAGCGCGTAGCTCGCCAGATGCAAAGTCGCCCAGGCAAAACACCATAGCCCGAGCAGGCGGCGACAGCGAATCAGCAGCGGTTGTTTGCCGTAGCGGGCCAGCGGGGCGATCAGCAGCGAGCCCAGCAGCAGTTTCAGCGCCATGCGGCCGGTAAAGTGCTGAATATCTTTTGCCGGATCGGCGCTGAACCAGCCCTGGTCGACGGCCAGTATCAACCATAACAGCGGTAAAAACGCCGCCAGATGAAGAATGATTTTCAGCCATGTCAGGCGTTGAAGCGTCAGTCGCATACAGCAGTTATCCTGGGAATCAGCGCGGTTAATCAGAAATTTTTCCGTAGGTCCAGGCCACGATACAGCGAAGCCACCCGATCGGCGTAACCATTGAACAACTGGGTCGGCTGCCGTTGCACATGCAAAATACCGCCGGACCCGATGACTCGCTCCGTCGCCTGCGACCAGCGGGGATGATCTACCTGCGGGTTTACATTGGCGTAAAAACCATATTCATCGGGCGCCGCCAGATTCCAGGTCGACGGCGGGCGTTCGCGGGTAAAGCGGATTTTGACAATGGATTTGATGTTCTTAAAACCGTATTTCCACGGCGTGACCAACCTGATCGGCGCGCCGTTTTGCGGCGGCAGCGTTTTTCCGTACACGCCGACGGCCAGCAGCGAAAGGGAATTCATCGCCTCATCAAGCCGGAGTCCTTCAACATAGGGATAGTCAAGGCCGCCGCCTATAAAGCGGTCTTTCTGGCCCGGCATCTGCTCCGGATCGTAGAGCGTCTGAAAGGCGATATAGCGGGCATGGCCGGTCGGCTCGGCAAACTTAATCAGTTTCGCCAGTTCGAACCCGACCCAGGGGACGACCATCGACCAGGCTTCCACGCAGCGTAAACGATAGATTCTCTCTTCCAGCGGGAAACGCTTAAGCAGGTCGTCGATATCCAGCGTGATGGGTTTGGCGACTTCTCCCTCGATCTGAATTTGCCAGCCCGCGGTTTTCAACCCGCCGGCGTTGGCGGCCGGATCGGCCTTATCCAAGCCGAACTCATAAAAATTGTTGTAGCCGGTGACTTTATCCTCCGGCGTAAGCGGCGCGTCCAGCCGCCAGTCCTCCGGCCGGGCGAAGGATAATGGCCTGCCCGGCGGGGCTTTGGGACGATCGCCCCCCTTAAACCAGGCGAGCAAATCCGCCTGCGCCGACAGCGGCAACGTCAGGGACGCGGCGGTGACGCCCAGCGCTTTTAACACGCGGCGACGTTGGTGGAAAATGGCTTCCGGCGTGACATCCGCCTCCGTCAGCTTGCGATTTTTCTGCATAGGTATTTTGCCTGTTGGGTAAATAAAGGTTCTTCAGTTAATTTATAGATGAGTTAAAGGGGAAACCGCGAGCGGACAAGGGAATAGTTTTTTGCAGAGTGTTACTGGTTCATCCGTAGCGCCGCAACGCGCCCGGCGGCCCGCGCTCCGTGTCGGCAAGATTGATCCGCATCGAGTTCACGGATTTGGGTCGCAGTGAGAGCATTCCCCTATTCGGAAACCAGATCCTGCATGTATGATCGGTCGGGTCAGGATTAAAAGGCGCGTCACTGTCTGGCGACTCTATTTAGAGCCGGCGGCATACGGGCTGATAAAAAAACAATAAATCTTCAGCAACAACATTTATCAGGGGTAGAACGCAGGGATGGGATTTACGACCAGATTCACCATACGTATGACGCTGCTGGCGGTATTAACCGTCGTCTTAATGCTTTTCAGCAGCGTTTTCAGTCTTTTCTATTATAGCCAGCAACGATCGACTCAACAGTTGAGCGAGATTGCGGCCAGCATCGATCAGGCGCTGTTGGTGCAATCGCCCGAAAACATTCAGTACTGGCTGCCGGCGATGATGAAAACCGCGGGCATCGTCGCGTTGGAGATCCGCAATGCCGACGCCGTGCTGTATTCGGTACGGTTGCCGGAAGCGGATGATAAGCGCGTCTATGTGTACCACGATACCCGACTCCCGCTGATGCATCATTTGGATATGGAGATCGACGCCATCTATCCCGATCCCTTGATTGGGGTGTCGCACTTCCTTTTGTCAACGCTGTCGGTGTCATTGGCGATCTGTTTGTTGGCGCTGATGCTGTATTTGGCCATTCGCTGGTTGCGTCGCGAAGCCGCCGGACAGGAGGAGCTGGAGGCGCGAGCCAGGCTTATTCTGAACGGCGAACGCGAATCCGTGATGCATGGCTCCGCGCGCGAATGGCCGGTGAACGCCAGCGGCGCCATCGACCAACTGCTGGCCGATTTGATTGAGGCGCGGGAGGAGCGCAGCCGGGTCGATACCCTGATTCGGGCTTTTGCGGCGCAGGATGCGGAAACCGGTCTGAATAACCGTCTGTTTTTTGATAACCAACTGACGACGCAGTTGGAGGATATTGAAAACGTCGGCACCCACGGCGTGGTGATGATGATTCGTCTGCCGGACTTTGAAACCTTGCAGGAAACGCACGGCTACGGCGGCGAAATTCAGGAATACAGCTTCACCATGGTGAATTTGCTCTCGACGTTTGTGATGCGCTATCCGTCCGCGCTGTTGGCGCGTTATTTCAACAGCGATTTTACGGTGTTATTACCGCATTGCACGCTGAAGGAAGCGGATAATATTGCGGCGCAGCTGGTAAAAGCCATTGATATTTTACCGGCCATGCCGTTGATCGATCGTGAGGATATGCTTCATATCGGCATTTGCGCCTACCGCAGCGGGCAAAGTCCCGAACAGGTGATGGAAAGCGTGGAGGACGCCACGCGCAACGCGGTGCTGCAAGGGGGCAACGGCTGGTGCGTATTTGACCGACAGGTGCCGGATAAAGGCCGCGGCAGCGTGAAATGGCGTACGCTGCTGGAACAAACGTTGGCCCGCGGCGGTCCGCGACTGTATCAAAAACCGGCGGTGACCCGGGAAGGGGTGGTGCATCACCGTGAAATGATGAGCCGTATCTATGACGGTACGCAAGAGTTGCTGGCCGCGGAGTTTATGCCGCTGGTGCGGCAACTGGGTCTGACGGCCACCTACGATCGGCAACTGGTCTCCCGCAGCATCGCGTTGTCGGCCAGTTGGCCCGGCGAAACGTTGGCCATTCAGGTGAGTGTGGACTCACTTCTGCAAAAGACGTTCCTGAGCTGGCTACAGGAAGCCTTGATGCAATGTCCGAAAAAACAACGACAATGTATTTTATTTGAACTTGCAGAGGCAGACGTCTGTCAATATATCGGCCGTTTGCGCCCGGCGCTGAATCTTATTCTGGCCTTTGGCTGTCGTCTGGCGGTCAATCAGGCGGGATTAACGCTGGTGAGTACCACCTATATTAAGTCGTTACAGGTGGAAATGATTAAGCTGCACCCCGGCCTGGTGCGCAGTCTGGAACGACGGCCGGAAAATCAGTTATTTGTACAAAGTCTGACGGAAGCCTGTAAAGGTACGCGGACCAAAGTTTTCGCCGCCGGCGTACGCACGAAAGCGGAATGGCGGACGTTACTGGATAAGGGCGTTTACGGCGGTCAGGGCGATTTTTTTGCCGCTTCGCTGCCGGTAAGCGATGAGCTGAAAAAATATTCACCGCACTATCGTGTTTAGTGTAAAAGTCCGGCTCGAATTGACGTAGAATGAGTCGTCCGTTGATTTAGTTAGTGTGTGCTCACATTAACGGCAATCCGGTTAAATGTCAGATTTTATGTCCTGTGTTAGTGCTATTCCGCGAGGTGGAAAGTGGTAATCTGCCTTGCTATTTAGAGAAGAGGCGTTCCAGATGGTATTCCTTTCTAAAACCGATGTGCGCGACACAGACTTTTTTCACCGAAGCAGAGCGTTGTCTTGCCTTGTCGCTGCTTTGTGTGGTTGGTAAAGTAGGCGAATTTATTTTTCGCCCCCAGCTTGCAGGATTATCCTTTAGTTATGTTTAAGAAATTTCGTGGCATGTTTTCCAACGACTTGTCCATCGACCTGGGTACCGCCAATACCCTGATTTATGTTAAAGGGCAGGGCATCGTACTGAATGAACCCTCGGTGGTCGCGATTCGCCAGGACCGCGCCGGTTCGCCGAAAAGCGTCGCCGCCGTCGGCCATGACGCCAAACAAATGCTGGGCCGTACGCCGGGCAATATCGCCGCGATTCGCCCGATGAAGGACGGCGTTATCGCCGACTTCTTTGTGACGGAAAAAATGTTGCAGCACTTCATCAAACAGGTACATAGCAATAGCTTTATGCGCCCAAGTCCGCGCGTGCTGGTCTGTGTGCCGGTGGGCGCCACGCAGGTCGAGCGTCGCGCGATCCGCGAGTCTGCCCAGGGGGCCGGCGCGCGTGAAGTGTTCCTGATTGAAGAACCGATGGCCGCCGCGATTGGCGCGGGTCTGCCGGTATCGGAAGCGACCGGCTCGATGGTGGTGGATATCGGCGGGGGGACTACCGAAGTCGCCGTGATTTCACTGAACGGCGTGGTGTACTCCTCCTCCGTGCGTATCGGCGGCGACCGCTTTGATGAAGCGATTATCAATTATGTCCGCCGTAATTACGGCTCGCTGATCGGCGAAGCGACGGCGGAGCGCATCAAGCATGAAATCGGCTCGGCATATCCGGGCGATGAAGTGCTGGAAATCGAAGTGCGCGGGCGTAATCTGGCGGAAGGCGTGCCGCGCGGCTTTAATCTGAACTCCAACGAGATTCTGGAAGCGTTGCAGGAGCCGTTGACGGGCATCGTCAGCGCGGTGATGGTGGCGCTGGAACAATGTCCGCCGGAGCTGGCGTCCGATATTTCCGAACGCGGTATGGTTTTAACCGGCGGCGGCGCGCTGTTGCGCAACCTGGACCGTTTGCTGATGGAAGAAACGGGCATTCCCGTGGTGGTGGCGGAAGATCCGTTAACCTGCGTGGCCCGTGGCGGTGGTAAAGCGTTGGAAATGATCGACATGCATGGCGGCGACTTGTTCAGCGAAGAATAATCCGGCCGCGGAAAGGGGGCGCCGTATGGATGAATGCGTACATTTTTCATCCCGCTCGGCAGCCCCCTTTTTTATGGCGGGCCAACGCGGCGCGTTGTTGAAAATCGCTCCAGGCGATTTTTTACTCGTCTCATCCATGAGACTCGCCCTGCGGGCCAACGCGGTGCGTTGTTGAAAATCGCTCCAGGCGATTTTTTACTCGTCTCATTCGTGAGACTCGCCCTGCGGGCCAACGCGGTGCGTTGTTGAAAATCGCTCCAGGCGATTTTTTACTCGTCTCATCCATGAGACTCGCCCTGTGGGCCAACGCGGTGCGTTGTTGAAAATCGCTCCAGGCGATTTTTTATTGTTGTCGAGGAATACGCAAATTTTATGAAGCCGATTTTTAGCAGGGGACCTTCCCTGCAACTACGACTTTTCCTTGCCGTCGTTACCGCGATTTGTGTGATCATTGCTGACAGTCGGCTTGGCGCGTTCGTTCACATCAGAACCTACATGGATACCGCCGTCAGTCCTTTCTATTTTCTGGCCAACGGCCCGCGCCAGGTGCTGGATAATCTGTCTGAATCGCTGACCACTCGGGAGCAGCTGGCGTTGGAAAATACCGCGTTGCGTCAGGAGTTGCTGATGAAAAACAGCGATTTACTGTTGCTGGGTCAACTCAAACAAGAAAATGCCCGCTTACGTGAGCTGCTGGGTTCGCCGCTGCGTCAGGATGAGCAAAAAATCGTGACTCAGGTGCTTTCCGCCGGCACCGATCCCTATAGCGATCAGATGGTCATCGATAAAGGTCGGGTGAATGGCGTGTATGAAGGCCAGCCGGTGATCAGCGATAAGGGCGTGGTGGGCCAGGTGGTGGCCGTCGGGCAGTTCACCAGCCGGATTTTGCTGATTTGCGATGTTTCCCATGCGCTGCCCATTCAGGTACTGCGCAACGATATCCGCGTGATTGCCGCCGGCAACGGCTGTACTGACGACCTGCAATTGGAGCACCTGCCTAACAATACCGATATTCGCGTCGGCGACGTGCTGGTGACTTCCGGGCTGGGCGGGCGCTTCCCTGAAGGCTATCCTGTCGCGGTGGTTTCGTCGGTGAAAATCGATACCCAACGGGCTTATACCGTGATTCAGGCGCGTCCGACCGCCGGTTTGCAGCGGCTGCGCTATTTGCTGCTGCTGTGGGGCGTGGAAAAAAATGCGGGCGCCGCGCTGCCGCCGTCTGAGGTTCACCGGGTCGCTAATGAACGACTGATGCAGATGATGCCTCAGGTCTTACCTTCTCCGGATGAGATGGGGCCGCCGCCGCCGGCTGCCGATCCTGCCGTTACGCCGCCGGGAGTACGCCAATGAATCGCTACCGACGCCACGGCAATTGGATTATCTGGCTTTCTTTCCTCATCGCGATGCTGTTGCAGATTATGCCGTGGCCCGAGCAGATCTATATCTATCGCCCTTCATGGCTGACGCTGTTCCTGATTTATTGGGTGATGGCGTTGCCGCATCGGGTTAATGTGGGAACCGGATTCGTGCTCGGCATCATTATGGATCTGATTTTAGGCTCGACCCTGGGCGTCCGGGCGTTGGCTTTGAGTATCGTCGCTTATCTGGTTTCGTTTAAATTCCAGCTGTTCCGGAATATGGCATTATGGCAGCAGGCATTGATCGTCATGCTGCTTTCGTTGTTGATGGATTTGATTGTGTTCTGGGCCGAATTTCTGGTGGCTAATATCGCCTTTCATCCGGAAACGTTCTGGAATAGCGTGGTCGACGGCGTGCTCTGGCCGTGGCTGTTCCTGCTAATGCGCAAAATTCGCCGTCAGTTTACCGTGCAATAAGGCTACTCATGACTCAACTTTATCTGGCATCCGCTTCTCCCCGTCGACGCGAATTGTTGACGCTGCTCGACATTCCTTTCTCGCACCTGAGCGTGGCGGTGGAAGAGCGGCGAGCGCCAAATGAAGCGGCGGAGAGTTATGTTCGCCGGCTGGCGCATGAAAAAGCGGCGGCGGGCGTCGCGGTCGCGCCGTTGGATTTGCCGGTGCTGGGCGCCGACACTATTGTGGTATTGAACGGACAAGTACTGGAAAAACCACGGAACGAGGCTCATGCTGAACAGATGCTGACCCAGCTTTCCGGCCAGCGGCACCAGGTGATGACCGCCGTGGCGCTGGCCGATAAACACGATATTTTAAGCAGTCTGGTTGTTACTGATGTCGTCTTTCGCACACTTTCCCGCCGGGATATCGCCCATTATATCGCCAGCGGCGAGCCGATGGATAAAGCCGGGGCTTATGGCATTCAGGGCAAAGGCGGATGCTTTGTTAAGTCAATCAAGGGAAGTTACCACGCGGTGGTAGGATTGCCGCTGGTGGAAACTGAAGAATTGTTCAGTAATTTTGCTGCGCTGCGGATTGCAAGAGGAAAACATGACTGCTGAGTTACTGGTAAACGTCACGCCATCAGAGACGCGGGTCGCTTATATTGATGGCGGCATTTTGCAGGAAATCCATATTGAGCGCGAAGCCAAACGCGGCATCGTCGGTAATATCTATAAAGGCCGGGTGAGCCGGGTATTGCCGGGAATGCAGGCGGCCTTTGTGGATATCGGGCTGGATAAAGCCGCCTTCCTGCACGCGTCCGATATTATGCCGCATACGGAATGCGTGGCCGGCGACGAACAGAAAAACTTTCATGTGCGCGATATCGCCGAGCTGGTTCGCCAGGGACAGGATCTGATGGTGCAGGTGGTTAAAGATCCGCTGGGCACCAAAGGCGCCCGGCTGACGACGGATATCACCTTGCCGTCGCGCTATCTGGTTTTTATGCCCGGCGCCTCGCACGTCGGCGTTTCGCAGCGCATTGAGAGCGAAGTCGAGCGCGAGCGTTTGAAAAAAACGGTCGCGGATTATTGCGACGAGCACGGCGGTTTTATTATCCGCACCGCCGCCGAAGGGATCGGCGAGGAGGAACTAGCCCAGGATGCCGCGTTTTTAAAGCGGCTGTGGGGCAAGGTCATGGAGCGAAAAAAACGCAATCAGACCAAATATAAACTGTATGGCGAAGTGGCGCTGGCGCAGCGTGTGCTGCGTGATTTCGCCGGCGAGGCGCTGGATCGCATCCGCGTGGATTCCAAACTGACGTACGACTCGCTGCTGGAGTTTACCGCCGAATACATCCCGGAAATGACCAACAAGCTGGAACACTACGCCGGTAGACAGCCCATCTTCGATCTGTTTGATGTGGAAAATGAAATCCAGCGGGCGCTGGACAGAAAGGTTGAGTTGAAATCAGGCGGTTATCTGATTATCGATCAAACCGAGGCCATGACCACCATCGATATCAATACCGGGGCGTTCGTCGGCCACCGCAATCTGGACGAAACCATTTTCAACACCAATATCGAAGCGACGCAGGCGATAGCGCGTCAGTTGCGCTTGAGAAACCTCGGCGGCATTATCATCATTGATTTCATTGATATGAACAACGAAGACCACCGCCGCCGCGTGCTGCATTCTCTGGAACAGGCGCTAAGTAAAGATCGGGTAAAAACCAGTATTAATGGTTTCTCTCAACTAGGATTAGTGGAGATGACGCGTAAGCGAACCCGTGAGAGTATAGAGCACGTATTATGTAACGAATGCCCCACTTGCCACGGGCGCGGCACGGTGAAAACCGTGGAAAGCGTGTGTTACGAGATTATGCGTGAGATTGTTCGCGTTCATCATGCTTATGATACCGATCGCTTCCTGGTGTATGCATCGCCGTCGGTGGGCGAAGCGCTGAAAAGCGAAGAGTCGCACGCGCTGGCCGAGGTGGAAATTTTCGTGGGCAAACAGGTCAAAGTGCAGATTGAACCTCTGTATAGTCAGGAACAGTTCGACGTTGTCATGATGTAAACCAACTGGCGATGCATGTCGGCCCCGGCGCGCTTTTCCGAACGCGCGCGGGCAGCATAACTCCCCCTTATGATATTAAGCCCGGAGTTAGGGAAAACACGGCGATAAGCTTCCCGTCGGGACGCCTTGCGCCGTCGCCGTTCCCAGTATCCCGATCGTTGGAGATCGGCCTTATGAAAGCGGCTTTCGCTCGTCGTCGGTGACGAAAACAAGGAGAAATACGTGAGGCGACTGCCCGGAATATTATTCGCAACGGGCGCCACTCTTATCGTGATTGTTGCGCTGTTAGTCAGCGGCTTAAGATTGGTGCTGCCACAGCTCGATCGCTTCCGGCCACAGCTGGCGGCATGGGTTCAGTCCGTCACCGGGGCGCCGCTGGAGATCGGCTCGATCAAAGGCCGCTGGGCCTCTTTCGGCCCCTCGCTGGAAATTGAAAAGCTGCAAACCACCCTGCCTGAGTCCGATTGGCGGGTTGAGCGGATTACGCTGGCGCTGGATGTCTGGCAATCTTTACTGCATGGGCGCTGGCAGTTCCGCGATCTGACCTTCTATCAACTGCGGCTTAATCTCAACACCACGCTGACCGGGCAAAGCCGGGATGGCGATCTGATGCCGTCCGGCCGATTGAACGACCTGTTCCTGCGTCAATTTGACCATTTCGATCTGCGCGACAGCCATATCTCGTTTCTTACGCCCTCCGGCTCTCGCGCTGAATTCAGCATTCCTCAATTAACCTGGCTGAACGCCGACCAGCGCCACCGGGCCGAAGGACTGATCAGCCTGTCGAGCTTTAACGGCCAGCATGGCGTGGTTCAGATGCGGATGGATCTGGATGATGCGCAGGGGCGGCTCAATAACGGCACTCTCTATTTACAGGCCGACAATATCGATATGAAGCCCTGGCTGAGTCGCTGGTTACAGAATAATACCGGACTGGAAAGCGCGGATTTCAGCCTGGCGGCCTGGCTGAACGTGCGCGGGGGCGATATCCGGGGCGCGGACGTGTTTCTTAATCAGGGCGCCGCCAGCTGGCGCGAAGGCGAACAGACTCATCGCCTGAGCGTGAACGACATGGTGTTGCGCATTGGTCGTCAGGATAACGGCTGGCGGTTGGCCGTACCCGCGCTGAATCTGGCGACCGATGACGTCGCCTGGCCGAGGGGCCAGCTCTCGGCACTCTGGCTGCCGAAGGGCGAAGATGCGCCGGGCGCGGACGACCAGGCAGAATTACGTATCCGGGCCAGCAACCTGGAACTGACGCGGCTGGGAAGCTTGCTGCCGCTGTTGTCCACCACCACCCCGGCGCTGAAAGCGCATTGGGATGCCATGCGGCCCAAAGGCGCGCTCGATGCGCTGGCGCTGGATATACCCCTGCATCAGACGGAAAAAAGCCGTTTTCAGGCGCGGTGGCGCGACGTGAGCTGGCAGGCGTGGCAGCATTTGCCGGGCGTGGAGCACTTTTCGGGGTCGGTACGCGGCAGCGCCGGGCGCGGACGTCTGCAACTGGCATTGGAAAACAGCCAACTGCCTAATAACGGTATGTTCCGCGCGCCGCTGGAAATCCGTCAGGCCGGCGGCGCCATTGACTGGCGTAACGACGGCGATGGCTGGGCGCTTTGGAGCCATGGGCTTGACGTGCAGGCCAAATCGCTATGGGTAAACGGTGATTTCCATTATCAGCAGCCTGCAACCGGCGAGCCAAGGCTGGATATTCTGGCCGGCCTGCGTTTGACGGACGCCGCGGACGCCTGGCGCTATTACCCGGAACCTTTTATGGGCAAGCGTCTGGTCGACTATCTGAGCGGCGCGTTAAAAAGCGGATCGGTGGATAACGGCACGCTGATTTTTGCGGGTAATCCACAGCATTTCCCTTACCTGCGCAATGAGGGGCAATTTGAAGTCTGGGCGCCGGTCAAAAATTCCACCTTTGAGTTTCAGCCGGGGTGGCCGGCGTTGACGCAGTTGGATATCAATCTCGATTTCGTCAATAACGGCTTATGGATGCTGGCGCCGCAGACCTCGTTGGGGAACGTGGATGGCAGAAACATCAGCGCGGCGATCCCCGATTATCACAAAGAACACTTGCTGGTCGACGGCGAGCTGGAAGGCGAGGGTAAGGACATCGGCGATTACTTCCAGCAGACGCCGCTGAAACCGTCGCTGGGGGCCGCACTTGAAGAACTGCAAATCGGCGGCGTGGTAAAAGGGTCGCTGCATCTGGATATTCCGCTGGCGGGGGGGCTGGTGCAGGCCGGCGGTAATGTCGCATTGAACGACAATAGCCTTTACATCAAACCGCTATCCAGCACGATAAAAAATCTGACCGGTCAATTTCGTTATGACAACGGCAATCTGCGCAGTGAAACGCTGCAAGGCAATTGGTTGAATCAGCCGATGACGGTGAATTTCACCACCGAGGAACAGGATAAGGCGTTTCTGGTTAATGTCGATCTTCAGGGCGCGTGGCAGCCTGCGCGTTTCCCCGGTCTGCCGAAGCTGGCGGCCGATAATCTCTCCGGCAGCGCGGATTGGAAAAGCACGGTGTCCGTGACGCTGCCTCATGGCGGCAAACCGAGTTATCGCGTCGATCTGCTGGCCGCCCTCGATAAAGTAAGCAGTCACTTACCTGCGCCGTTGAGCAAAGCCTCCGGCGAGAACCTCCCTTTGCAGGTGAAGGTTAAAGGGGATATGAACGGTTTTGATCTGCATGGCAGTCTGGGTAAAGACCATGTATTCAACAGTCAGTGGCTGCTGAAAGGCAATACGCTGGCGTTGGCGCGGGCCGCCTGGCGCAAAGGGGCGAAAACGCCGTCGTTGCCGGAAGCGTCGGCGTTGGTTCTCGATCTTCCCGCGCTGGACGGCGAACGCTGGCTTGGGTTATTGCCCGCCGCGCGTTCATCAATGAACAACGGCGCGGCAACCAGCCGCGTCGCTCTCCCCGCGGCGGTGACGTTGCGCACGCCGTCGCTGAATCTGCTGGGACAGCAATGGCACGATGTGTCGGCGAGTAGTGAAAGTCTCCTGAGCAACGGTAACCGGGTGCGGCTTAAGGGGCGTGAAGTCGACGCCACGTTGGATATCCCCGATCGCGGGATGTGGCGCAGCGATATTCATTATCTCTACTACAATCCGCAATGGAAAGGCGATGAGGCGACCAACCCTATCGCGCTGGCCGAGAACAAGTCGCCGCTGAATGAGAAAGGCATCAGCTTTGAGAATTGGCCTGCATTGCAGATAAATTGCCGTCAGTGTTGGTTCGTCGGGCAGAATTTCGGCCGGATTCAGGCAACGTTGCAGCCGGAAAAAGGGAAATTAACGCTCAGTGATGGCATCATTGATACCGGGAAAGCGCGCCTGACGGCGAATGGCAGCTGGCAGCAAAACGCCGAAGGCGTGCGCACCGCGCTAAAGGGGAGCGTATCGGGCGATAGCCTGATACAGAATGCCGAGTGGTTTGGCATTGATACGCCGCTGCGCGCCGGGTCTTTCCATGTCGATTACGATCTTTACTGGCGCGGTACGCCATGGGCGCCTGATATCGCCAGTCTGAGCGGCATACTGCATACCCGAATCGGCAAGGGCGAAATAGCCGATGCGGGTACGGGACAGGCCGGGCAACTGTTGCGTTTGGTCAGCTTTGATGCGTTGCTGCGCAAGCTTAAGTTTGATTTCAGTGATACCTTTGGTCATGGCTTTTACTTTGACTCCATTCGCAGCACGGCATGGATTAAGGACGGTATTTTGCGTACCGACGATATGCTGGTGGATGGGCTGGAAGCGGATATCGCCATGAAGGGGGACGTCGATTTGGCGAATCGCCAGATCAATATGGAGGCGGTGATCGCGCCGGAAATCTCCGCGACCGTGGGGGTGGCGACGGCGTTTGTCGTCAACCCGGTGGTGGGCGCCGCGGTGTTTGCCGCCAGTAAGGTGTTGGCGCCGTTATGGAATAAGATTTCGCTGATCCGCTATCAGATTTCCGGTAGCCTTGATCAGCCGAAGATTCAGGAAGTACTGCGTGAACCGAGTAACAATAAGGCTAAGTAGCGCCATGCCGGAGAGATAGCGGCAAACCTTATCCCCTTTCCCTGATGGAAAGCGGCAGAGAGGGTTAGCGCGGTTCGTCCACCCGATTTCATTGAATAAAGAGTGAAAAAATATGAGTCTGTCTTTTGTCAGTGAGCAATTACTCACCGCAAACAACTTGAGCCTTCAAGACCTGTCTTCTGTGTTGGGCCAGTTAAATGAACGTCGTCTGGATTATGCCGACCTCTATTTTCAGTCCAGCTATCATGAATCCTGGGTGCTGGAAGACCGTATCATCAAGGACGGCTCCTACAATATCGATCAGGGGGTGGGGATCCGCGCCATTAACGGCGAAAAAACGGGTTTTGCCTATGCCGATCAAATCACGCTGAACGCGTTGCACCAGAGCGCTCAGGCGGCGCGCAGCATTGTGCGTGAGCAGGGCGACGGCCGCGCGCATACGCTGGGCGAAGTTTCTCATCGCGCGTTGTATTCTTCGCTTAATCCGCTGGATAGCCTGAGCCGTGAAGATAAAATCGCCCTGTTGCAACGCGCGGATAGCGTGGCTCGCGCCGCCGACGCCAGGGTGCAGGAAGTGACCGCCAGTCTGACCGGCGTATATGAACTGGTGCTGGTCGCCGCCACCGACGGTACGCTGGCGGCGGATGTCCGCCCGCTGGTTCGCCTGTCTATCAGCGTGCTGGTGGAAGCGGACGGTAAGCGTGAGCGCGGGGCCAGCGGCGGCGGCGCGCGTAGCGGCTATGACTATTTCTGGCAAGCGGCGGAAGGCGAAGCGCGCGTCGATGCCTGGGCGAAGGAAGCCGTGCGCATGGCGTTGGTCAATCTGTCTGCGATTGCGGCGCCGGCGGGTTCGATGCCGGTGGTGTTGGGCGCCGGCTGGCCGGGCGTGCTGTTGCACGAAGCGGTAGGACACGGCCTGGAGGGCGATTTCAACCGTCGCGGAACATCGGTCTTCAGCGGTCAGGTGGGGGAACGGGTGGCGTCCGAGCTGTGTACGGTGGTCGATGACGGTACGCTGGATGGTCGCCGCGGCTCGCTGGCGATGGATGACGAAGGGGTGCCGGGACAATATAACGTGCTGATCGAGAACGGCATCCTGAAAGGGTATATGCAGGACAAACTGAACGCCCGCCTGATGGGCGTCGACCCGACAGGCAATGGCCGTCGCGAATCCTATGCCCATTTACCGATGCCGCGTATGACCAATACTTACATGCTGGACGGAAAATCCACGCCGGAAGAGATTATCGCCAGCGTGGAGTATGGTTTGTATGCGCCGAATTTCGGCGGCGGCCAGGTGGATATTACCTCCGGTAAGTTCGTCTTTTCCACATCGGAGGCCTATCTGATTGAAAAAGGTCGGATAACCAGCCCGGTGAAAGGCGCGACGCTGATCGGCTCCGGTATTGAGGCGATGCAGCAGATTTCGATGGTGGGAAACGATCTGGCGTTGGATAAAGGCGTGGGCGTCTGCGGCAAAGAGGGACAGAGCCTGCCGGTGGGTGTGGGTCAGCCGACGCTGAAGCTGGACAACCTGACGGTGGGCGGTACGGCGTAAATTGACGACCGGCCAATCTGACGGCAGCCGTAATAGGCTGCCGTTTTTTTTATGGATAATTAAAAACGTTTGTCGGGTTATTTTCCCGAACTGTTATTATTTCCCTGTGGTGTTAAATCGTTTTTCTAAACCGATGTTCAACAGCATGGAAATATTATCCTTTATTCTTGCCATGCAACGATTTTTCTTCATGTTAAATGCGGTAATCGGTTGGCAATATTAAAATTTAATCGATGGCATTATTTCGCTATATGAAAATCGCCTATGAATTGTTTTCGGGCGATGAAATCGTAATAACAGCCGCTTTATAACGTTCGTATTGCTCCATCAATGAATACGATTTCATTATTATCCCATAAATACTCATCTCTCACGCGCGGTTGATAATTCTCATTTTCATTTTCGGCTATGTGTTTTATTTTTTTCATTAAAAATCAATTAATTATTTATGTTTGTTGTCCGGGGTAGGCGCGCGCTATCTTTTTCTTTGGGGTGTCTTTGGTTTTTTTCGCGATATTCAAATGATAAGTCAATTATTCCTTGTTGGGATTATTGCAATAACAAATAAAAATTATCTGATGCCTGCCGCTATTAATACGATTGGGTTCGGGATTATTGCCTTATTTTTTCTTCCATGTTGGGGGATTGTTTTAAATGAACTGTTTGCAATAAAGATTCGCCAGATCAGGACGATAGTCACCGGTGAAACTATTTTTGGAGGTGGAGATGTTTAAGAAAATAAAAATAAGTCTGGGGTTGACTATAATTATAGGGTTGTTCGGCCTTTCACTTATTGGCGTCAGCGTTTTTAGTATCAGCGCACTGACAAAAAGTAAAGATGCTTTGTATACCATAGACAGAATTGAAGGGGACCAGCTTAATCCGCTCCATGCGCTATATTCCGACTTATTAAGTGGAAGGATTGTTCTTTATAATCTGGCAATGGCCAAGGAAGATGGAAAAAACGTCGACGGCATGGGGGTCAAGGCGGACGGTTACCTGAATTCAGCGAATAAAAATATGGAGGCCCTGCACGCTATTGTTCCGGTGACGGAACGCGGGCGGCAGCTCCGTCTTGACATCGAGAAGGCCTACGATGCCTATATAAAAGAAGGTATTACGCCCGCCAGGCAAGCGCTGGATGCGGGTAACCTGGATCTTTTTTATGAGTTGATAACTAGCGCGGTTTCGACAAAAGGAGAAGCGCTTCAGAAGAGCATTAATGAGTTTTCCGCTTTTGCCCGTGAACTCGGCGATCGGGAAATCGAACATTCGGTTGATTCTTATAAAATTAACGTGGGCGTGGTGATTGTCGCCATCATTTTAACTATAGTCTTGATCATATTATCAAAAATGTTGATGAGCGCGATTGTTTTCACCCCGATCAATGAGGCTAAGCATGTCTTTGGCTTAATCGCCAAAGGCGACTTATCGTTCGATATTCCGCACCAGCCGAAAACGGAAATGGGGGGACTGCTGACCTCGCTGGAGGATATGAAGCAGTCGCTGAAGGTCATCGTTTCCGATGTCAGAGAGTCTTCCGAAGTCATCTCCGTCGGCACCCGCCAGATTTCCGCCGGCAACCAGGATTTATCGTCACGCACGGAAGAGCAGGCGTCGTCGATCGAGCAGACGGCCGCCAGCATGGAGGAGTTGACCTCGTCGGTGAAGCAGAATAGCGAAAATACTCGACTGGTCACCGGCATGGCGGAAAACATGACTGGGTTGGCGCAAAAAAATGGCGAGAACATCACCAATATCGTTAACCGGATGCAGGCTATCTCCGAAAGTTCGGAGAAGATTTCCAGCATTATCGGCGTCATCGATACCATTGCCTTCCAAACCAATATCTTGGCGCTGAATGCCGCGGTTGAGGCGGCGCGAGCCGGCGAGGCGGGCAAAGGTTTCGCGGTGGTGGCTTCCGAGGTGCGCAATCTGGCGCAACGCAGCGCGACGTCGGCGAAAGAAATCAAAGAGTTGATTGAAGATGCCGGCCATAAAATACAGCAAGGCGCCGCGCTGGCGTCCGTATCCGGCAATGATATGGAAACCCTGCTGGCGGAGGTGAGTAAAGTGAAGGAATTGGTCTCCGGGATTTCATTAGCCTCGGAAGAGCAGAGCCAGGGGATCGAGCAGGTCAATGTTGCGGTAACGCAGTTAGAGCAGGTCGCGCAGCAAAATGCCGCGCTGGTTGAAGAAGCCTCGTCCGCCACCAGTTCTCTGGCCGAGCAGGCTGATTTGTTGGAAGCATCAATGCGCGTATTCACCTTATCAGGCAGGAATAACGATGCCGTTGAGGGCGGCCTCCTTATCGGAAAGGAATGAGCGTCGACCGGCGCTCGTATAACGGTTGGTCGGCAAGGGAATGTCAGCGGCTGATGTTTGACGTTGTTGCGCGCCAGGGGATTGGCCCCCGGCGCGGGTGCGCTCTCGATGATGGTTCTGTTTAGTGAAAGGAGTTCAATTGATGGAAAATTCTCCCTTAAAGGCGAGTTCTACTACAGAACCGGTCGAAGAACGGCTATTGGCCGCCGCCGTCAACGGCAGCGACAGTGCGATTCTTATTGCCCGTTACGTGAGCGGTCATCGGCGAACGACTTTTGTGAACGCCGGCTTTACGCGGCTTTTGGGCTATAGCCGGCAAGAGGCGTCGGGCCAGGAACCAGAAAAGCTTATCCGCTGTGAAACCGGGTTCGGTTGCCAGCCGGATAAGGATAAATTCCAGGCGTCGGACCATCGTTATCATGTCGAAACCCGGGTTTACCATAAATCCGGCTATCCGTTGTGGTGCTCTATTGTGTTCAATCATTTTTATGATAAGCCCAATGGTACGATGTATGCCGTCGGCGTATTTACCGAGATTACGGCAACCAAAATGTACGAGGTGCTGCAATTCCCGGTATTGGAAGCGCTTGCCCGCGACCGGCCGTTGGAAGAGGTCATTGAACTGCTGTGTCTGGAGATCGAGCGTATTGCTCCAGAGGTAGTATGCAGCGTGGCGCGCGTGGATAAGCTCGGCTATCTGCGGCCGCTGGCGGCGCCCAGTCTGCCTGCTTCTTACGGGCAGGCGCTGGACGGCGCGCCTATCGGCCCCGATGCCGGATCTTGCGGCACCGCGGCCTGGTTGGGCGCGCCGGTTCTGGTCGGCGATATCGCCGCCAATCCATTATGGGACGACTGTTGCGATCTGGTTTTATCGCAGGGATTGGTGGCCTGCTGGTCCAGTCCGGTTTTTTCCAGCCAGAACCAGGTTATCGGCACCTTTTCGTTCTATTTTCGGCGGGAGCGCGGCCCCAGTAAATGCCATCAGAATCTGGTGATGCTGAGTACCGGTCTGTGCGCCCTGGCGATCGAGCGGGATGAGTCCTGTGAAAAAATCAGGCAGTTGGCTTTTTTCGACCCGCTAACCGGGTTGCCGAACCGTGATTTGTTTCGCGCCAGCGCGGAGAACGCCGTGATTAACGCCTCGCGCCGCGGACACCCTTTGGCGGTGCTGATGATTTGTCTGGATCGTTTCAAGCAGGTCAACAGCTCCCTGGGCGTCGCGGCCGGCGACAAGCTGCTGCGCCATATTGCAGAGTGCCTGCGCCAGCAATGCGGCGCAGCCGATCTGGTGGGTAAACTTTCCGTCGATGAGTTCGCCATGCTGCTGAATGTCGCGGATGTCCGCAACATTGCCGCAACGGCCAAGCGGCTGCTGGCGATTTTGTCGAAACCGTTTTCCATCAATGGGATAGTGGTGACGCCTTCCGTCACCATCGGCATCAGTTTATATCCTGATAATGGCCGTGATGTGAGCGCCTTGATCAAGGGCGCGGATATTGCCCTGCATCAGGCAAAGTACCACCTGCGCGGGCGGTTGGGCTTTTTCAACAAGGAGATGAACGAGGTCGCCAGAAGGCGCTTGACGCTGGAAAGCGCGTTGAGAAAGGCGCTCGATGAATCCTCTTTGCAGCTCTATTACCAGCCGCAGATTAGTCTGAAGAGCGGTGATATTCATGGCGTCGAAGCGCTTTCCCGCTGGTTTCATCCTGAGTTCGGCGAAATTTCTCCGATTCGATTTATTCCGTTGGCGGAGGAATGCGGGCTGATGGAAAAGTTGGGTGAATGGGTGCTTGCCGGCGCCTGCCGGCAGCTTGCCGATTGGCACCGGCGCGGCGTGAATGTGCCGATGGTATCGATTAATCTGTCGCCGACCAATTTCCACAATTCCGAGCTGCCGGCGCTGATTTCCCGCACGCTATCGCAAGCGTCGCTGCAACCCGAATACCTGACCATTGAAATTACCGAAGAGGTGATTCTGGATACCAATGCCGATACCATCAATATTCTGAATAAGGTGCGTGAACTGGGCGTCAGACTCTCCATGGATGATTTCGGTACCGGTTTCGCCAGCTTAAGCTACCTCAACCGTATCAGCTTTGATGAACTGAAGCTCGATCAAAGTTTCGTCCATAATATCGAGTCGCATCAGAGAAATCGCGTGCTTACCGACGCCGTGACCCATATTGGCGCCAGCCTGCATTTAAGCGTGGTGGCGGAAGGGGTGGAAAATGAAAAGCAGCGCGAAATACTGGCGCAGCAGGGCTATGATCTGGCTCAGGGATTTTTATTCTCCCGGCCATTGCCGCCTGAACAGTTGGAAAGCTGGTGTCATGACCACGGGCTGGCCAAACGCTGAGTCCGGCGGCGAGGTTTTTTCGCAACGGCGCCGCGTTTGATACGGTTCATCGACTCTGGCTTTGACAAAGTTGCCCCATTCCTGGGGCTCACTGCGTCTCTTATTCGCCGGCTTCCGCCAACTCGCGCAGATATTGAAAAATCTGGCGCAGGGATTTTGGCGGTTTGTTGGCGGCTTTTTCCTTCTGAGCGTTACGTATCAACGAGCGCAACTGCTGGCGGTCAGCATGGGGATAGAGCGCCAGCACGTCGGGGATCGCATCGTCGCCCTCGGCCATCAGACGATCGCGCAACTGCTCCAGCTTGTGGAAAAGCACCACCTGCTGATTATGGCGGTTTCTCAGTTTATCCAGCGCGGTCTGAATGGGTTCCGGATCGCGGGCGCGCAGCATTTTCCCGATGAGCTGTAACTGGCGGCGGCGGCCTTCTTTCTTGATACGCTGCGCCAGCTCGATGGCCGCGCGTAAATCGTCATCCAGCGGGATGCGTTCCAGCGCATTTTTACCCAGGTCGACCAGTTCCGCGCCAAGATCTTTCAGCGCTTCGGCATCGCGTTTTATCTCGCTTTTGCTGACCCAGATAATTTCATCATCGTCATCTTCATTATTGTCCGGGACGTCATCAAGCCAGTCTTCGGGTTTCTTATTCATGTCGGATCCTTATTCAACGGCGCGCAGCATATTGGCCCATAGGGCGACGGGCAAGGCGCCCGTGATAAAAAGAAGCTGATCCTAACAGGTTTGGGCTTTGTGCGAAATTGTCCCGAGATCCTGTTAGACTTAAGGACAAGATGTTACACCGTTTTATACCCGCCATACTTCAAGTCGCAGGTATATATTGGCTTCGGTTTTCTCACTCATTATGGCAGGACGATGACAATAATCACTCAGGTTGCACAACAGCGTAAGGCGCTGGAACAGGCGGTTGCTCAGGCTCTGGAGCTGGCGCGGGCGGGTTCGGATGCGGCGGAAGTCGCGGTGTCGAAAACGACAGGGATTGGCGTTAGCACCCGTTATGGTGAAGTTGAAAACGTTGAATTCAACAGCGACGGCGCGCTTGGCATTACGGTGTATCGCCAGCAGCGCAAAGGCAGCGCATCATCCACCGATCTTAGCCCGGACGCGATAGCCCGCACCGTACAGGCCGCGCTGGATATTGCCCGCTATACGTCCGTCGATCCGTTTGCCGGCCCGGCGGATAAAGATCTGCTGGCGTTCGAAGCGCCGGATCTGGATCTGTTTCATCCGTCGGCGTTGGATGCGGAGCGTGGCATCGAGCTGGCGGCCCGCGCCGAGCAAGCGGCGCTGCAAGCCGATAAGCGTATCACCAATACCGAAGGCGGCAGCTTCAACAGTCATTACGGCATCAAGGTGTTTGGCAATAGCCACGGCATGTTGCAGAGCTATTGCTCCAGCCGTCACTCCATGTCCAGCTGCGTGATCGCGGAAGTAAACGGGGATATGGAGCGCGACTACGCCTATACCATCGGCCGGTCGCTGGATGAACTGCGCACTCCGGAATGGGTCGGCGCGGAGTGCGCTCGCCGCACCCTGTCGCGTTTGTCCCCGCGCAAGCTGCCCACCATGCAGGCGCCCGTCCTGTTTTCCGCCGAGGTGGCGACCGGCTTGTTCGGCCATCTGGTCGGCGCGATCAGCGGCGGCAGCGTGTATCGCAAATCCACTTTCCTGCTGGATAAGCTGGGACAGCAGATCCTGCCTGAATGGCTGACGATTGAGGAGTTGCCGCATCTGCGCAAAGGATTGGCCTCCACGCCGTTTGACAGCGAAGGGGTGCGCACCAGCCGGCGCGAAATAGTGAAAGACGGCGTGCTGCAAACCTGGCTGCTGACCAGCTACGCCGGCCGGAAACTGGGAATGAAGAGCACGGGTCATGCCGGCGGCATTCATAACTGGCGCATTGCCGGGCAGGGGCTGGATTTCGACGGCTTGCTCAAGCAGATGGGCAAGGGGTTACTGGTCACCGAACTGATGGGGCAAGGCGTGAGCGGCGTGACCGGGGACTACTCCCGCGGCGCTTCCGGTTTCTGGGTCGAAAATGGCGAGATTCAGTATCCGGTCAGCGAGATTACCATTGCCGGCAACCTGAAAGACATGCTGCGCAATATCGTGACCGTGGGGAATGACATTGAAACACGAAGCAATATTCAATGTGGTTCGGTATTACTGCCGGAAATGAAGATCGCGGGCGAGTAAGCGGCGCGGTTTAACGCCGAACAAGCCGGAGAGCGCGGCGCATTACTCTTCGTTAAATCCGGCTTCGAATAGCTCAACGACGGCGGCCAGCGCTTTCGCCTCATCCGGGCCGCTGGCTTCCACTTCGATCACACGGCCTTTGGCCGAGTCCAGCATCAGCATGGCGATGACGCTGCTGGCTTCCGCCTCGGTGCCGCTATCATTACGTAATTTCACTTCGGCATCAAAGCGTTGCACCAGTTCAAACAGTTGCATGGCGGGACGGGCGTGCATACCCAGCTTGTTTTTTATTTCAACGGATTGCCTGACGGTCATGATTATTTGCGTTTTTCCAGCGTGCGGTGGCGAGACTGGACATTCTTGCCGCGGGAACGGAAATAATCAGCCAGCTGTTCCGCAACATACACGGAGCGGTGTTTGCCGCCGGTACAACCAATGGCCACGGTCAGGTAGCTGCGGTTATTGGTTTCCAGCATGGGCAGCCATAGTTCCAGATAGCTGCGGGTCTGATAGATAAAATTATGGACTTCGGTATGTCGATCGAGGAAGGCGGCTACGGGCTTGTCCAAACCGGTCATCGGCCGTAATTTCGGATCCCAGTGCGGGTTTGGCAGGAAACGCACGTCAAACACATAATCGGCATCGATTGGAATGCCGTGTTTGTAGCCGAAAGATTCAAACACCATCGTCAGTTCGCGTTCCCGTTTGCCAAGCAGACGGGTGCGCAGCATTTCCGCCAGCTCATGCACCGACATCTCCGAAGTATCGATGATCAGGTCGGCGCGCGAACGCAGCGGCTCCAGCAGATCGTTTTCTTCATCGATGGCGCTTTCCAGCGACAGATTCTTGCTGGACAACGGGTGCAGACGGCGGGTATCGCTGTAGCGGCGGATCAGCGTATTGCGATCGGCATCCAGAAACAGCAATTGCGGCGAGAAGCTTTGCGGCAACTGCGCCATCGCGTGCTCGAATATTTCCGGCGACTCCGGCATATTACGCACGTCAATGCTGACCGCCGCAGAGATATTCCGCGCCGACAGCGTTTGAGCCAGTTCCGGCAGCAGAACCACGGGAAGGTTATCTACACAGTAGAATCCCATATCTTCCAGCGCGCGCAGGGCTACGGATTTTCCTGAGCCTGAGCGACCACTGACGATCATCAGCACCATCTGACCACTCCCCCCTGGCAACGTGATGGCGAACGAGCGTTGCCATTGTTCTTGTCATGATTGTTTCGGTAACGACGGTTTGTGCAATGAATGGTTATATCACGCTTATTACAGACTATGCCGACCTTTCTCATTGGTATCACCGCCGGACTTAACCGGCTTCCGTCATAATCTGATACAGTTCTTCATCGCTTTGCGCGGCGCGCAGGCGGCGACAAACGGTTTTATCAGCCAATCGTTTGGCTGCCAGCGCCAGCGTATGTAAATGGGTTTTACATTGTTCCGCCGGAACCAGCAAGGCAAAAAGTAAATCAACGCCTTGGTTATCAATGGCGTCGAACGCGACGGGCTGTTCCAACTGGATAAAGACCCCGATTGCTCCCAGCGCATCCTCTCCTTCCAGCTTGCCATGAGGGATGGCGATGCCATTTCCGATACCGGTGCTGCCCATGCGTTCACGAGTGAGCAAGGCGTCAAAAATAATCTGCGAAGACAGATTAAGCTGTTTGGCGGCCAGCTCGCTGATGATTTCCAAGGCCCGTTTCTTGCTCTGGCAAGGGACGGCGCTTCGGGTGCATTCGGGGCGTAACACGGTGCTGAGTTGCAAAATGGGCTCGTTGTTCATTTTATATTCACTTAACGACACGTTCACATCAGTTGAGCCGGGCCCATCGGTTTATGAGCCCGGTCTGTTCTCCGACCAAACGATCGGAGATGAAAATCAGTGCTGTTTGAGCTTGTCCTTATGCTTGTTCAACTGTCTGGCCAGTTTATCGATCAGTAAATCGATGGCGGCGTACATATCTTCCGCTTCAGATGTGGCATGCAGCTCTCCGCCATTAACATGGAGCGTGGCGTCGGCGATTTTTTGTACTTTCTCCACTTTAAGCACCACATTGACCTGGTTGATGCGGTCAAAAAATTGCTCCAACTTGGCAAACTTGGTATTCACGAAATCACGCAGAGGTTCGGTAAGTTCGATATGGTGTCCGGTAATGTTGAGCTGCATAGCGTCTTCCTTCTAGTTGAGATCAAACCAGCTGTTTACGTTGATTTGATGGTGGGATAGATAAAGACTCTCGATATTTCGCAACGGTACGCCGCGCCACAATAATACCCTGCTCGGAGAGCAGCGTGGTGAGCTTACTGTCGCTTAGCGGTTTGGCGGGGTTTTCCGCAGCGATTAACTTTTTGACCAGCGCCCGGATCGCCGTTGAGGAGGCTTCGCCCCCATTGTCGGTATTCACATGGCTGGAGAAAAAGTATTTTAGTTCAAAAATGCCGCGCGGACTGTGCAGAAACTTCTGCGTGGTCACGCGGGAAATGGTGGATTCATGCATATCCACGACCTGGGCGATATCAGCCAAAACCATCGGCTTCATGAACTCTTCGCCCTGATCAAAGAATGCCTGCTGCTGTTCCACGATGCAGCGGGTGACCTTGAGCAGCGTATCATTACGGCTTTCCAGGCTTTTTATCAACCAGCGGGCTTCCTGTAGATGGCTACGGATGAATTGACCGTCGCTGTCGCTACGCACGCTGTTGCCCAGCGCGGCATATTGCTGGTTAATCTGTAGCCGGGGAATGCTGTCGGTGTTCAGCTCAACCACCCAGCGGCCGTGAATTTTTCGCACCAGCACGTCGGGGATCACGTATTCCGACTCGCCGGTATTGATTGACTGGCCCGGACGCGGATCGAGGGACTGAATCAGCGCCAGCGCCTCTTTCAGCACCTCTTCTTTCAGCCGGGTGGCGCGAATCAGGCTGCGGAAATCGTGATTCGCCAACAGATCGAGGTGCTCGCTGACGATAAGCCTTGCTTCCGCAAGACGAGGGGTCTCGACGGCGAATTGGGAAAGCTGAACCAGCAGGCAATCGCGCAGATCGCGCGCCGCCACGCCGACGGGATCAAAACGCTGAACCCGCTTCAGCACCGCTTCGACTTCATCCAGCGTGACGTTTTCATCGCCGATGCTGTCAAGAATGTCTTCCAGCGGCACGGTGAGATAACCCGTGTTATCCACGGCATCGACGATGGATGTCGCTATCGCGGCGTCGGTATCGGAAAAAGGCGTCAGCTCGACCTGCCACATCAGATAGTCCTGAAGGGTCTGGGTGGTTTCACCCTGGTAGATCGGCAATTCCTCATCGCGATAATCGGTGCCGGTGCCGGACGGCGTGCCGGCGGAATAGATTTCATCCCAGGTCGCGTCAAGCGGCAACTCTTCCGGCATATCTTTTTGTTCGAGGGCTTCACCGGTATCCAGTGAATCGCTGTCCGTGGTCTCAAATGACTCTACTTCTTCGTGATTGTCCGTCTGCTCAAGTAACGGATTGCTTTCCAGCGCCAGTTGAATCTCTTGTTGCAGTTCAAGCGTGGACAGTTGCAGCAGACGGATTGCCTGCTGTAGCTGTGGAGTCATGGCCAGTTGCTGGCTAAGCCTGAGTTGCAAACCTTGCTTCATAAGTTGCGCTAAATTCCTTATATTCCGTTGTGTTTTCCGGTTATAGCGGCGCGTGTTCCGGTCTGAAATCCTGGAAAATCATGCGGTTGTCGCCTTGTTATACCTTGAAGAAAACGCCGGGAGCATTTTTTAACAACGCGCGGCGTCGGCCCCAGAAGACGGGCAGGGCAGCCCGCCATAGGACATGCAATAAAAACTCTACCCTATCAGAGTCTGAAGCCTTCGCCCAGATAGACGCGTTTTACCTGCTCGTCGGCCAGTATCTCCGCCGGTGAACCGTGAGCGATCAAATGGCCCTGACTGACGATATAGGCGCGCTCACAGACATCCAGCGTTTCGCGGACGTTATGATCGGTGATCAACACGCCGAGTCCGCTGTCACGCAGGTGTTCGATTATTTTTTTTATATCAATCACCGAAATGGGGTCAACACCGGCAAAAGGCTCATCCAGCAGAATGAATTTCGGATTCGCCGCCAGCGCCCTGGCGATTTCCACCCGGCGCCTTTCCCCACCGGAAAGCGATTGTCCCAGACTATCGCGCAAATGAATAATATGGAATTCTTCCATCAGTTCGTTGGCGCGATCCTGCTGCTGCTCGGCGGTCAGATCTTTGCGGATCTGCAATACCGCCATGAGGTTGTCATACACGCTTAAGCGGCGAAAAATCGAGGCTTCCTGCGGCAAGTAGCCGATCCCTCTGAGCGCGCGATCGTGCAGCGGAAGCAGACTGATGTCTTCGTCGTCAATCACGATCCGTCCTTCGTCGCGCGGAACGATGCCCACGACCATATAAAACGTGGTGGTCTTCCCGGCGCCGTTCGGGCCTAACAGGCCGACTATCTCACCGGAGTTGACGGTCAGGCTGACATCTTCCACCACCCTACGGCCTTTATACGCCTTAGCCAGGTTTTCTGCGATTAATGTTGCCATAAGTTATTCGGTGACTCGTGGTTTCTGTTGTTGAGAGTTGGGCGTTTGTCCCTTGTCGTCTTTCTGCTGCAACTGGGAAGGAACCAATACCGTGGTAACGCGTTTGCCCTTGTCGCTGAACGCCTCCATCTGCTGCTGCTTCACCAGATAGGTGATGCGATCGCCTTTGACGTTGCTATCCATCTGCTCCAGATAGGCGTTGCCGGTCAGGATCAGAAAATCATTGGCCAACTCGTAGCGAATCTTCTGGGCGCGGCCTTTTACCGGCTTGCCGTTGTCCTGCATTTGGTAAAAGGTGACCGGATTGCCGTAGCCTTCCACCACTTCGCGCCCCTGCGCGCCCTGCGGACGGGTGACCACCACCTTATCGGCTTTGACCTCAATCGTTCCCTGTTTGACCACCACGTTGCCGGTAAAGGTTACGGTGTTGCCTTGCATATCCAGAGATTGCTGCTCTGAATCAATGTGAATCGGCTGATTGCTATCTCCCGTCACGGCGAAGGCTGAAACGCTGGCGGCCAACAGCGAGCTGGCGAGCAGGGTGTTGCGCATCCGGTTATTTATTGTTTTGAATTTCATAAGAGGTTTTTACCTTTTCGATCAACTCGGCGGTCTTCTCACGCAGATTACCACGCATTTTCATTCCGTTAGAGGTGAAACTCGCGCCATACAGGGTGACCTCGTCGTCGGAAGAGACATCCTGCGTCGCCAGATTGACCTGAGCGTTGTCGGTTTTAATCCGCTCCAGTTGCGAATCATTCGTCAGGCTGTTGACCTCGACGTGACCATACAGATAGAGCATTTTGTCTTTGGTCAATTTGGCGCGATCGGCCCGCACCGACCAGGTGGCGGCGCCCTGTTCGTTAAACAGCGTGGCGACGGGCGTCGTGAACCAGCTCAACTGCTCTTCATCGAAGTACTCCGCTTTGTCGGCAATCAGTCGGTAGCTCAGCCTCCCGGCCGGGCTGTAAACCAGCGTGGTGGTTTTTTCGCTGGTGTAAACCGGTTTGACGTTAGCCGGGGTTTCCGGCGGCGACTCCGCATCCTGCCCGCTCAGATTCAAGCCGATCAAAATCAGCACCAGCAGTGCCAGCAAGGCCGTCAGCCAACGCTTTGCTTTACTCATATCGACAACCCTTTGGCATCTTCCAGCTTATCCTGCGAGAGCAGAATCAAATCGCAAAGTTCACGCACGGCGCCGCGTCCGCCGGCGATACGCGTGACATAATCGGCACGCGGCAGCAGCATCGGGTGCGCATCGGCCACGGCGACGCTTAAGCCCACCTGGGACATCACCGGCCAGTCGATCAGGTCGTCGCCGATATAGGCAACCTGAGCGGCTTGCACCGACAGTTTATCCAACAGATCGTTGAAGGCCAAAATCTTGTCCGACTGCCCCTGATAAAGATGCGTGATCCCCAGGGTCTTGCAACGATCGTCGAGCAGCTTGGCCGAACGGCCGGTAATGATGCCGACTTCGATCCCGGAAGTCAGCAAACAGCGGATGCCGTAACCGTCACGGACGTTGAACGCTTTCAGCTCTTCGCCCTGATTGCCCATGTAAATTAAGCCGTCGGACAGTACGCCATCCACATCGCAGATCAACAGACGAACATCACGGGCCTTATCCACTACCCGACGATCGACAGGTCCGTAACAGGTATCGATTTGCGCCCCGGTTTTACTCATTCAGGTTTATCCTTGGTTGTTTTTTATACGGCCGGGGCATCACACTACGCCGGCGCGCAGCATGTCGTGCATATGAACGATACCCAGCAGCCGGCTGTTCTCGGCGACCAGCAACGATGTAATATGGCGGGATTGCATCAGATTCAGGGCATCTACCGCCAGCGTTTGCGGCGTAACGCGAATGCCGCCCGCGGTCATCACATCAGCAATGCGCGCGCTGTTCAAGTCTATATTCATGTCGAAAATCCGGCGCAGGTCGCCATCGGTGAAGATCCCCTGAATGTTCATCTCCGCATCGCAGATTACCGTCATCCCGAGATTTTTGCGCGTAATTTCCAGCAGCGCGTCGCGCAGGGAGGCGTCCAGGGGAACGTGCGGGATCTCGTCGCCCGAGTGCATAATATCGCTGACGCGCAGCAAAAGTTTGCGTCCCAGCGCGCCGCCGGGATGGGATAAGGCGAAATCCTCCGCGGTGAAGCCGCGCGCCTGCAAGAGCGCCACCGCCAGGGCATCGCCCATCACCAGCGTGGCGGTGGTGCTGCTGGTCGGCGCCAACCCCAGCGGACAGGCTTCCTGCGGAACGTGAACGCATAAATGGATGTCGGCGGCTTTACCCATGGTGCTGTCGGGATTGCCGGTCATACAGATCAGGAATATTTTCTGGCGTTTCAATACCGGGATCAGCGACAAAATCTCATTGGATTCGCCGGAGTTGGAAATGGCGATCACAATATCATGCGGGGTGACCATGCCCAGATCGCCGTGGCTGGCTTCCCCTGGATGAACGAAAAAGGCCGGAGTGCCGGTGCTGGCGAAGGTGGCGGCCATCTTGCAACCGATATGGCCGGATTTCCCCATGCCCATCACCACCACTTTCCCCTGACAGTAGAATATCTTTTTACAGGCCTGGGTGAAGTTGTCGTCGATGTAGCGATCGAGCTGCGCCAGTCCGTCGCGTTCGATGTTCAGAACCTGTTTGCCCGCCTGTTGAAAATCAAAACCGGGTTGTAGTTCAAAATGTGACATAGCTGGATAATCCTGCTTGTTTTGATGTTCTGGTTAGGAAAAAAAGAACAATACCGAAAGGTAAACGACGAAAGCGCACAATAAAAGCGCGCCGGCGCCCTGTCCGATGCGGCGTTTCCTGCTGAGGCAAAGCGCGGTCAGCAGCGCGCTGGCCCCCAGCATCACCCAGTAATCGCGCTGGAATGCGAGCGGATTAAGCACGCCCGGAGAAAGCAGCGCCGGTACGCCCAGAACGATCGCGATGTTAAAAATATTCGAGCCGATCAGATTGCCCAGCGCAATATCATCTTCTTTTTTCAGCGTACCAACAATCGCCGTCGCTAACTCCGGCAGGCTGGTGCCGATCGCCAGCACGGTCAGGCCGATGGTCAGTTCGCTGATATTGAAATGGCGGGCGATCACGGTGGCGTTGTCGATCACCATGCGGGCGGCCATCGGCAGAATAATCAAGCCGAGGATGAGCCATAAAATGGCGACCGTCTGATTACTGTCTTCCTGCGGCAGCTCCGCCATTTGCTCCCGGGTCAGGCTGTCGGATCCTTCCTGCTGGGCCAGACGCGTCATTCTGAACATCAGCAAGACGAACAGCGCGGCGGCGATCAGCAGTATCACGCCGTCGATGCGGCTCAGGTAGCTATCATGCAGCAAAAAACCGCACAAGACGGTGACCAACAGCATAAGCGGGAATTCGCGGCGCAACAGCTCGGAATGAACCGTCAACGGACGAATCAGCGCCGCGCTGCCGAGGATTAACAGAATATTCGCTATATTTGAACCCAGAACATTTCCCACGGTCATATCGATCTGCTGGTTTAACGCCGCCGTGACGGACACAATCAGTTCGGGCAGGGAAGTGCCGAAACCCACGATGGCGATGCCGATAATCAGCGGGGAGATACCCAGGGAACGCGCCAGCACCGCGGCGCCATAGACCAGACGATCGGCACCATAAACCAGTAAAACTAAACCAACTATCAAGAGTACTGTTGCAAAAAGCATGCAGCGTCCTTTATTGAGGTATAATCACCGGTTTATTAGCCATATAAACCAGCCGTTCTGGACGAAATCTGAACGAAAAGGGTGCTTCTCATCATTAGCGCTAATTCTGACTGTGTGAGACGGAAAAGTAAAACCTATGGCGGTTTTGTTCCGCTCCTTTGGACAAGAACGCGCCGTAATTTTTTGTAAAACTCGGCCCACAAACAAGGTCAGCCGTTACGCTTTACAGTGGCGTTCACATTACAGTTATTCGTCAAACAGCGACGAATATACGTAACATGCTGATTGGTAAGGAACATAAGATAATGGACCATGAGATTACTAATCTGGTTGAAATTCGCGGTCTGAGTTTTCGTCGCGGGAAACGACAGATTTTCACCGATATCACGCTCAATGTCCCCAAGGGGAAGGTCACCGCCATTATGGGGCCGTCCGGTATTGGTAAAACCACGTTGCTGCGTCTGATTGGCGGGCAGATACCGCCGGATAGCGGCGAGATCTGGTTCGACGGCGACAATATCCCGGCGCTTTCGCGCTCGGCGCTGTATGAGTCCCGTAAAAAAATGAGCATGCTGTTTCAGTCCGGCGCGTTATTTACCGATTTGAACGTGTTCGATAATGTCGCCTGGCCGCTGCGCGAGCACAGCCGTTTGCCGGAGCCGCTGTTACGCAGCACCGTGCTGATGAAGCTGGAAGCGGTGGGCCTGCGCGGCGCGGCCGACCTGATGCCCGCGGAGCTGTCCGGCGGGATGGCGCGCCGCGCCGCGCTGGCGCGGGCGATTGCGCTCGATCCGCAACTGATTATGTTTGACGAGCCTTTCGTCGGGCAGGACCCGATAACCATGGGAACGCTGGTGAAGCTGATCGATGAGCTGAATCACGCATTGGGCGTCACCTGCATCGTGGTTTCACATGATGTGCCGGAAGTGATGAGCATTGCCGATTACGCCTACATCATTGCCGATCGGCAGGTCATCGCCGAAGGCACGGCGGCGCAGTTGCAAGTGAACGACGATTCGCGCGTTCGCCAGTTTCTGGACGGCGTTGCTGATGGGCCCGTTCCTTTTCGCTATCCGGCGGGTGATTATAAAACCGCGCTGTTAGGTTCGGTTGGGGGTTAAAAAATTCATGTTTTTACAGGCATTGGCGTCGCTCGGACGTCAGGGAATAGCGACCTGCGCTTCTTTTGGCCGCGCCGGACTGATGCTGTTTAATGCATTAGTGGGCAAGCCTGAATTCAGGCGGCAGTGGCCGCAGTTGATCAAACAGCTTTATAGCGTGGGCGTGCAGTCGCTGCTGATTATTATGGTGTCCGGCCTGTTTATCGGTATGGTGCTGGGGCTGCAAGGTTATCTTATTTTGAACACCTACAGCGCCGAGGCCAGCCTGGGCGTGATGGTGGCCTTGTCGTTGCTGCGGGAACTCGGCCCGGTGGTGACGGCATTATTGTTCGCCGGTCGCGCCGGGTCGGCGCTGACGGCGGAGATCGGCCTGATGAAGGCCACCGAGCAGTTGTCCAGTATGGAAATGATGGCCGTCGATCCGCTCAGGCGCGTGGTCGCGCCGCGCTTCTGGGCCGGCGCGATCAGCATGCCGCTGCTGTCGATCATCTTCGTCGCCATCGGCATCTGGGGCGGGGCGCTGGTCGGCGTGAACTGGAAAGGCATAGACAGCGGGTTTTTCTGGTCGGCCATGCAGGGAGCGGTCGAGTGGCGGCAGGACATACTGAACTGCGTGATTAAAAGCGTCGTTTTCGCCATTACCGTGACCTGGATTGCGCTGTTTAATGGTTATGATGCGATTCCTACTTCAGAAGGGATCAGCCGTGCAACGACCCGTACCGTCGTGCATTCATCATTAGCGGTATTGGGATTGGATTTTGTGCTGACAGCACTGATGTTTGGGAACTGAGTCGATGCAAACGAAAAAAAGTGAAATCTGGGTTGGCGCATTTATGTTGATTGCGCTGTGCGCCATCATCTTTTTGTGTCTGAAAGTCGCCGATCTCAAGTCAATCGGCAGTGAGCCAACGTACCGTTTATACGCGACGTTCGACAATATCGGCGGCCTGAAAGCCCGTTCGCCGATCAAGATTGGCGGCGTGGTGGCCGGCAGAGTCGCGGATATTTCGCTCGATGAGAAAACCTACCTTCCTCGCGTGGCGATGGACATTGAGCAACGTTATAACCATATTCCGGACACCAGTTCGCTGGCGATTAGGACATCGGGTCTGTTGGGCGAGCAATATCTGGCGCTGAATATCGGTTTTGAGGATGAAGAGATGGGAACCTCGATCCTGAAAGACGGCGGGGTTATTCAGGATACCAAGTCCGCTATGGTGCTGGAGGATCTCATCGGCCAATTCTTATATAAGAGCGGCGGCAATAACGAAGATAATGCCGGTCAGGAAAATTCTGCGCCGGCCGCTACGGCGACGCCGGCGCCGCAGAACCAACCCGTTACTTCACATCCATAAGAGGATAGCTGTATGTTTAAACGTTTACTGATGGCAGCTCTGCTGGTGGTTGCGCCGTTAGCCAACGCCGTGGATCAAACCAACCCTTATCGTTTGATGAGCGAGGCGGCGCAAAAAACCTTTGATCGCCTGAAAAACGAACAGCCGCGTATCAGACAAAACCCGGATTATCTGCGCAGCGTGGTGCGTGAAGAACTGCTGCCGTATGTGCAGATCAGATATGCCGGGGCGTTAGTGCTGGGCCGTTACTATAAAGAGGCGACGCCGGCGCAGCGCGATGCCTATTTCAAAGCGTTTGAAGCCTATCTGGAGCAGGCATACGGTCAGGCTCTGGCGTTATATCACGGGCAGACCTACCAGATCGCCCCCGATCAGCCGCTGGGCGACGCCAATATTATTTCTATCCGCGTCACCATTATCGATCAAGGCGGCCGCCCGCCGGTGCGTCTTGATTTCCAATGGCGTAAAAACAGCCAATCCGGCAACTGGCAGGCTTATGACATGATTGCCGAAGGCGTCAGCATGATCACCACCAAGCAAAATGAATGGGCGGCGACACTGCGTCAGAAAGGCGTCGACGGCCTGACTCAGCAGTTGGAAGCCGCTGCAAAACAACCGATTACGCTGGATAAGCAAAACTGAGCAGAGTAAGAACGAATGGATAATGCACTGAGCTGGCAGTCGCAGCAATCAACGCTGGTTTTAACCGGCGGGCTGGATCGTGAAACGTTGTTGCCGCTCTGGCAGCAACGCGACCCGTTACTGGCCGATAAGACAACGCTGGATGTGTCCGGGCTAAGCCGCGTCGACTCCGCCGGCCTGGCCTTGTTGATTCATTTTTATTATCAACGTTCCCAAAACGGGGGAGAATTGAAAATTATCGGGGCGGGCGATCGGTTAAAAACGCTGATAGCGCTGTATAACCTGAAAGAAATCATCCCTGTCGAGCCGGTTGCATAGCCAGTCTCTTATGCGTATCTCCTTCAGGCGTTAGACATCTATCCCATCGCTTTCAAGCCGCTGGCGGCCGACCCGCCTGCGGCTTGAAAGATGAAGGGGCGGGGCTTTTTCTTTGTTTAAGATAGCGCCGGTTTCATCTAATATACCAACCTGTTTATCATCCCCCCCAGACATAGAAATCGAGAGCGATGGAAAATAATGAAATTAAAGACGTGCTGATGAATGCATTGGCACTGGACGAAGCCCACGTATCGGGCGACGGCAGCCACTTTCAGGTGATTGTTGTGGGTGAGCTGTTCGCCGGAATGAACCGGGTGAAGAAACAACAGGCCGTTTATGCTCCGTTGATGGAATATATCGCCGATAACCGTATTCACGCTCTGTCGATCAAGGCGTATACGCCGGAAGAATGGCAGCGTGACCGCAAGCTTAATGGTTTTTAAGCCAGTGGCTTGTGATGCAATATTGAATTTAGAACACTGAGAAACAGCCGCTATGGATAAATTTCGTGTGCAGGGGCCAACCCGGCTTACTGGTGAAGTCACCATTTCCGGAGCCAAGAACGCTGCTCTGCCCATCCTGTTTGCCGCCTTGCTCGCGGAAGAGCCGGTGGAGATCCAGAATGTACCAAAGCTGAGAGACATTGATACGACAATGAAACTGCTCAGCCAACTGGGCGCGCGTGTTGAACGTAATGGTTCGGTACATGTCGACGCCGGCAAGGTTAATGTATTCTGCGCGCCCTATGATTTGGTAAAAACCATGCGCGCATCCATTTGGGCGTTGGGACCGTTGGTGGCGCGTTTTGGTCAGGGGCAGGTGTCATTACCGGGCGGATGCGCCATCGGCGCGCGTCCGGTTGATTTGCATATCAACGGCCTTGAGCAGTTGGGCGCCGAGATTGTGCTGGAAGAAGGCTATGTCAAGGCCTCGGTGAACGGTCGTCTGCAAGGGGCGCACATCGTCATGGATAAGGTCAGCGTGGGCGCCACGGTGACGATTATGAGCGCGGCCACGCTGGCCGAAGGCACCACCGTGATTGAAAATGCGGCGCGCGAGCCGGAAATCGTCGATACGGCAAATTTCCTGAATACGCTGGGCGCCAAAATCAGCGGCGCGGGTTCGGATAAAATCATCATTGAAGGCGTCGCGCGTTTGGGCGGCGGCGTATACCGCGTTTTGCCCGACCGTATCGAAACCGGAACCTTTCTGGTCGCGGCGGCGATTTCCGGCGGTAAGGTGATCTGTCGCCATACTCGTCCCGACACCCTGGATGCGGTGCTGGCGAAACTGCGTGAAGCGGGGGCGGATATTGAAACCGGCGAGGACTGGATCAGCCTTGATATGCACGGTCAGCGTCCGAAAGGCGTGACGATCCGTACCGCGCCTCATCCCGGTTTCCCGACGGATATGCAGGCGCAGTTCAGCCTGCTGAATCTGGTTGCCGAAGGAACCGGCGTAATCACCGAGACGATTTTTGAAAACCGTTTTATGCATGTGCCGGAGCTGATCCGCATGGGCGCGCAGGCTGAAATCGAGAGCAACACGGTGATTTGCCACGGCGTGGAAAAACTGTCCGGCGCGCAGGTGATGGCGACGGATTTACGCGCCTCCGCGAGCCTGGTGCTGGCCGGCTGTATCGCCGACGGCGTGACGGTGGTCGATCGTATTTATCATATCGATCGCGGCTACGAGCGTATCGAAGATAAGTTACGCGCGTTGGGCGCCAATATCGAACGCGTCAAAGAAAGCGACTAGCCAATGAAAGCGGACCGGGCGGCTTATCGCTACCCGGTTTTTTTCTGATTATCTGTCTATCCACGCGGTAAACGCGGTTAATTGACCGGAAACTCCTGGATCGTCATATTCAACGTTATCGATTTCTTATCTCTCTCGATAGTCACCGGAATGACGGTACCCGGATGTAATTCCGCCACCTGATCCATGGTTTCAATAACCGAGCGGGTGGGTTTATTGTTGACGCTCAGCAGAATATCATTCACCTGGATACCCGCTTTATCCGCCGGGCCGCCCGGATCGATGGTTTTAACCAGGATGCCGGCAAACCGGCCCTGACCGATGCCTTTCCTGTCGATATTTTCCATTTGTATACCATTGACGCCCATATAACCGCGGATGACGCGGCCATCGCGGATAAGTTTGCCCATGACCTTGGTCGCCAGGGCGACGGGAATGGCGAAGCTGATCCCTTCCGGCGTTTCTCCGTCGCTGCTTTTATCAAAAGATAAGGTGTTGATGCCGACCAGTTCGCCCAGCGTATTAACCAGGGCGCCGCCAGAGTTGCCGCGGTTGATCGATGCATCGGTTTGCAGCAGGTTTTGCCGACCATTCTGGCGGTTATCCTCGCCGGCGCCGCTAAGCCCGACGCGGCCGGTGGCGCTGATAATGCCCTGCGTAATGGTTTGTCCCAGATTGTAGGGGTTGCCGATAGCCATCACCACATCCCCGATATGCGCCGTGCGGTCTGGATTAATCGGAATGACGGGCAGATTGACGCCGTCAATTTGCAGTACGGCGAGATCGGTCAGGCTGTCTGACCCCACCACCATCGCCTCAAAGAGTCGGCCGTCCTGAAGTGCGACCAGAATTTGTTGCGCGTTATTAATTACGTGCTTGTTGGTCAGAATGTAACCTTTTTCACTCATGATCACGCCGGAGCCAAGCGTCTGGACATTGAGTTCTTTTGACTGTTCCGGATTGGGGACGCGGTTATAAACATTGACCACGGCGGGCGCCGCCCGGCGCACGCCCTGATAATAGCTTAACGGCGCGCTCTCGGCGGCGTTGTCGTTATTATCGTTACTGGACTTAAACAAAGCCGAACCTGTTCGCAGTACCGGAAGCGCGAACAGCAGAAGGCCGGCGACGATCACTCCAATCAGTATGGAACGGGATAATTTAACAAGCATGGGCATGTTTTTACGATAAAAGGAATATGACGTGAGAATATCATGAGATGATTGGATGCCGCATGATGCAGTACCCGATTTTTTACTCCGGCGTCGGGCCGTTTAATCAACGCGCCCGACGCCGGTTGGGTTAAAAAGAGCTTTTGGGGTTAACGCAATAACAGATAAATCGTATCGTCGCCGCGCACGATGTTGAGCGCCAGCACGGAGGGTTTCGCTTCCAGAATCTTGCGTAATTGCGTGATGTTTTCTACGCGTTCACGGTTAACGCCGACGATGATATCGCCTTTCTGCAAGCCCAACTGAGCGGCCGGCGAATCTTTGACGACGTTATCGATCTGGATACCTTTGCCGCCATCTTTCAACTGACCGTTAGTCAACGATGCGCCCTGTAAAGCCGGGTACAGCGTTTCCGCACTGGTCGTGGTCGTGCTGCTGTTATCCAATACCACGCTGACTTCCAACGGCTTCCCATCGCGCAGCAAACCCACTTTTACGGTTTTACCGGGCGCGGTGGTGCCGATTTTGGCGCGCAATTCAGCAAAGCTGCCGATCGGTTTGCCATCCAGCGAGGTCAGAACATCGCCTGCCTTGATACCGGCTTTGGCGGCGGCGGACTGTGGCAGCACTTCACTGACAAAGGCGCCGCGCTGGACGTCAACCTTAAAGGCTTTCGCCATTTCGGACGTCATTTCGCTGCCGCGGATACCCAGTACGCCGCGCCTGACTTCACCAAACTCCACTAACTGCTGAGCCAGGTTTTGCGCCATATTGCTGGGGATGGCAAAGCCGATGCCGATATTCCCGCCGCCGGGCGCCAGAATGGCGGTGTTAATACCGATCAGTTCACCGTTCAGGTTAACTAATGCGCCGCCGGAGTTACCCCGGTTGATTGAGGCGTCCGTCTGGATAAAGTTTTCCAGCCCTTCCAAGTTTAGCCCGCTACGGCCAAGCGCCGAGATAATACCGGATGTCGCCGTTTGTCCAAGCCCGAAGGGGTTGCCCACGGCAACGGCGAAATCGCCGACGCGCAGACGATCGGAGTCCGCCATTTTAACTTCGACGAGGTTTTTGGCATCGACTAGCTGAATCAAGGCGATGTCGCTCTGCTCGTCGCGGCCGATCAGTTTTGCTTCGTATTCACGTCCGTCATTCAGCTGCACGCGGATCTTGTCGGCATTGTTAATGACGTGGTTGTTTGTCAGAACGTAGCCTTTCGCCGCATTGATAATGACGCCGGAGCCCAACCCGGCGAAGGGACGGGCGCTTTGCTTGTCTTGCGGGATGTTGGGACCAAAGAAGAATTTGAACTCTTCCGGTATGCGTTGGTTCTGCGTTCTGGTGCCTTCGATATGCACGCTGACCACGGCGGGTAACACTTTTTCCAGCATGGGGGCCAGACTGGGAAGCTGCTGCTGCCCTGGAACGACCGCAGGCAGCGCGGCGTGCGCCATCGGGAGCGATAACAGACTTAAGCTTATGCTCATTGCCAATGCATTAAATAATAAAGATTTTTTCTTCATTGCTGATCAACTCTCTCACAACCTGCGGATGAATAAAATGATGATATATAAACTTAAACCTATGGTGAAGAGTCAGACGGGCAATCAATGTGTAAAGTTCACTGATGTTTCGTCAGTAGATTGTAACTATAGACGAGGCGATGGATTTTTATGGCTGGCGACGTGAGGCCGGACATGCCTCACGCAGTAAATCACAGGCGGGTTTACTTGCGGACCGGCGGTTCGCCGCGCAGCAAACCGGATGCGCCATCGGAGTAATCACGCGGCGGCATATCCACCGGCGCCTGATCGTTATCCGCTTCCGCCTCGGTTAAGCGATATTTAAAGGGATTATCCTGACCGGGAACGTCCGGCAATAAGTTGTTGGAGCTTTTGGCCATATGCTGGTAAAGCTGACGGTAATCATGCGCCATGTTGTCCAACAGCTCCGCGCTGCGGGCGAAATGCCCGACCAGTTCCTGACGATACTCTTCCAGCTCCGCTTTGTTTTTTTCCAGTTCATGTTGCAATGCCTGCTGTTGCCGCATCTTCCGATTGCCAAAACGCATGGCGACAGCGCCAATGATAATACCGGCAATTAAACCAATCAGCGCATACTCCCAGGTCATAATCACTCCTATTTTGACTTCATTGTTCCGTAGGGTTTTTCACTTACATAATAGTCACTATAACCGCTAACCTTGTCTGAGTGGAATCCTGAAGCGTGATGAGTGAGAGGAATGTTGACTCATCTCTGGCATCAAGGTAGTTAACTGCTACGATTACGGCTCAAATCGACGGCAACGCGCGACAAAACGCCATTAAATTTTTTCTCAGGGATAGCGACATTATGCAGCAAACGACACCGTTAGCGCTTTATCAGCAGGCTCTGTCAGCCGGAGAGTATCAACCCGACGACGTACAGCATCAGACGATGGTGCAGTTGGACAAGGTCTATCGGGAGTTGTGCGCGCGTTCTGCCGGCGATACCGCCGGACGCCAGGGAAAATGGCGCGCGTGGCTGGGCATGGGCGAAAAGCGCGCCCCGGTTCCTGTGCAGGGCTTATACCTGTGGGGGGGCGTAGGACGCGGCAAAACCTGGCTGATGGATCTGTTTTTTCACAGTTTGCCGACCGAGCGGAAATTACGCCTGCACTTCCACCGTTTTATGCTGCGGGTACATGAAGAACTGAACGGGCTTCAGGGGCAGGAAAATCCGTTGGAAAAAGTGGCCGATGGATTTAAAGCCGAAACGGACGTGCTGTGTTTTGACGAGTTTTTCGTTTCCGATATTACGGACGCCATGCTGCTGGCCGAGTTGTTGCGAGCCTTATTTAGCCGCGGCATCACGCTGGTGGCGACCTCTAATATTCCGCCGGACGATTTGTATCGTAACGGTTTGCAACGGGCGCGCTTTTTACCGGCGATCGCGTTGATTAAACAATATTGCGATGTGCGCAATGTCGATGGCGGCATTGATTACCGGTTGCGCACGCTGACGCAGGCGCATCTTTACCTGACGCCGCTGGACGAGAAAACCGAATCCGCAATGCGGCAGATGTTCACCCGCCTGTCGGGGCAGCAATGGGCGACGCCGGGGCCGACTCTTGAAATAAACCATCATCCGTTGCCAACCCTTGGCGCGAGCGAGGGCGTGCTGGCCGTCGATTTCGCCGCGTTGTGCGCGCAGGCGCGCAGCCAGAATGACTATATTGCGCTTTCCCGCCTTTACCACAGCGTATTGCTGCACAACGTGACGATCATGGGCGGCGCCGAGGAGAACACCGCGCGCCGCTTTTTGGCGCTGGTCGATGAGTTTTATGAACGGCGGATAAAACTGATTATTTCAGCACAGGTTTCCATGTATGAAATTTACCAGGGCGAGCATTTGAAGTTCGAATACCAGCGTTGTTTATCGCGCTTACAGGAGATGCAGAGCGAGGAATATTTGCGCCAGCCGCATTTAGCCTAAGCGGGCGCGGCTTCCTGGTGGAAATTAAGAAGAAAAAAGGTCGATTTTTGATAGCGACTTCTCTATAATCTTGCGACCCCACGTTACAACGAAGTTTTTTTCCCAAAAACTTTATAGTGCCGGCAATGGCTATTCGAAGGGGTAGGTTTGCTGGACTTGATGGTCGTGTGAGCCTCAACTGTTTTTGAGCGTTTGGGTGTTCACCAACGTGTAACTAATTATTGGGTAAGCTTTTAATGAAAACTTTTACAGCTAAACCAGAAACCGTAAAACGCGACTGGTACGTTGTTGACGCGAGCGGTAAGACCTTAGGTCGCCTCGCAACTGAACTGGCTAGTCGCCTGCGCGGCAAGCATAAAGCGGAATATACTCCGCACGTTGATACCGGTGATTACATCATCGTTCTGAACGCAGACAAAGTTGCCGTAACCGGTAACAAGCGCGCAGACAAAATGTATTACCACCACACCGGCCACATCGGTGGTATCAAACAAGCGACCTTTGAAGAGATGATTGCCCGCCGTCCTGAGCGTGTGATTGAAATCGCGGTTAAAGGCATGCTGCCGAAGGGCCCGCTGGGTCGTGCAATGTTCCGTAAACTGAAAGTTTACGCGGGTACTGAGCACAATCACGCGGCACAGCAACCGCAAGTTCTGGACATTTAATCGGGATTATAGGCAATGGCTGAAAATCAATACTACGGCACTGGTCGCCGCAAAAGCTCCGCCGCTCGCGTATTTATCAAACCGGGCAGTGGTAACATCGTTATCAACCAGCGTAGTCTGGAACAGTACTTTGGTCGTGAAACTGCCCGCATGGTAGTTCGTCAACCGCTGGAACTGGTAGACATGGTTGAAAAACTGGATCTGTACATCACCGTTAAAGGTGGTGGTATCTCTGGTCAGGCTGGTGCGATCCGTCACGGTATCACCCGCGCTCTGATGGAGTATGATGAGTCCCTGCGTGGCGAACTGCGTAAAGCTGGTTTCGTTACCCGTGATGCTCGTCAGGTTGAACGTAAGAAAGTCGGCCTGCGTAAAGCACGTCGTCGTCCTCAGTTCTCCAAGCGTTAATTTCTTGCTGCAACTGCTGCGAAATCAATGCGAAAAACCCGGTGCTTGTCGCCGGGTTTTTTTATGCCGGTCTCTCCCTGAGCGCCATCTTGCGGATCGCAACCGGCGATGTTGAAAATTTATGGCGGCATGTTGCCTCTACCCTTCGGCCGAGGCGGAAATTGTCTGGCCGCAAAGATTATCTTCATCGAAAAAAAATAGTCTTTATTTTCTGTGTGTTAATGATGAAGTTACGCTACCAGCCCCACAGAACGAACAAAATCTGATAAACTGTTCGCCGATTTTATGCCTGTTTGCCAGCAAGTGGTTTTTTTCTAAAACGACTAATTTTGCCAAGTGGTTTTTTATCCCGAATGACAAAATGTAAGAGATGGGTTTGCAGGATAATAGCAGATCGGCTATTCGCCGTATTTTTCGATAAACTTGGAGGTTTTCATGGCTGTCGCTGCCAACAAACGTTCGGTAATGACGCTGTTTTCTGGTCCGTCCGACATTTTTAGCCATCAGGTCCGCATTGTCCTGGCGGAGAAAGGTGTGAGTGTCGAGATTGAGCAGGTAGACATGGATAATCTGCCGCAGGATCTTATTGACCTCAATCCTTATGGTTCAGTTCCGACCCTCGTCGACCGCGAACTGACGCTCTATGAATCACGCATTATCATGGAGTATCTGGATGAACGTTTCCCTCATCCGCCGCTGATGCCGGTTTACCCGGTTGCGCGCGGCAACAGTCGTCTGATGATGCACCGTATTGAGAATGACTGGTACTCTTTGCTGAGGAAAATCATGCGTGGCAGCGCACAGGAAGCCGACGCCGCTCGCAAACAACTGCGAGAAGAACTGCTGGCGATTGCGCCGGTGTTCAACGAAGCGCCTTACTTCATGAGCGAAGAGTTCAGCCTGGTAGACTGTTATCTGGCTCCCCTGTTATGGCGTTTGCCGCAATTAGGGATTGAGTTAAGCGGTTCCGGCGCGAAAGAACTGAAAGGTTACATGACACGCGTATTCGAGCGTGATGCGTTCCTGGCTTCCCTGACGGAAGCTGAGCGTGAAATGCGTTTGCAAACCAGAGGTTAAACGACATGGCGTTGTCTCAACTGTCTCCGCGTCGTCCGTATTTATTGCGGGCTTTCTATGATTGGTTACTCGATAACCAGTTGACGCCTCACCTGGTGGTCGACGTGACTCTGCCGGGGGTTATGGTTCCGATGGAGTTTGCTCGTGACGGGCAGATAGTGCTGAATATCGCCCCCCGAGCCGTCGGCGGTCTTGAGTTAGCAGATGACAGCGTTCGTTTTAACGCCCGCTTTGGCGGCGTGCCGCGTCAGGTTTACGTACCGATGGCGGCAGTGCTGGCCATTTACGCTCGTGAAAATGGCGCAGGCACGATGTTTGAGCCAGAACCCGCGTATGAGTCGGCGGGAGAGTTTGACAATTTCCAGGATGAAACTGCCACATCCGGCACGGTGATGTCGATCGTCGATAATAATCCGCCAGTCGTGACGGATGAAGACGGTAATCCTGATGATGAACCTCCCGAGCCTCCCAAGGGGGGAAGACCCTCGTTGCGGGTCGTTAAATAGTTCATTCAAACAAGGGCACAGCGATTGTGCCCTTTCTACATCCTGAGTTGACGATCTACATTGTCAGATTATCATTGTTACCCTGATCTCTATATTCTGTAACGGAGGATATGATGAATAGGGGAACCTGCTTATGCGGCGGCGTGACGATTACGACCACGAAAGCGATTAAAGGGGTAACGGCCTGCCATTGCGGTATGTGCGAGAAGTGGAGCGGCGGGCCTTTTATGTCGGTGGATTGTCAGAATGATATATCGATAGCAGGTGAAGACAATATCACGTCATATCGCTCTTCAGAATGGGCTGAGCGGGCGTTTTGTAAGGTATGCGGCTCGCATCTGTTTTTTAGACTACTCTCGCCAGAGAACTATTTCGTGCCGGTTTCACTGTTTGACGACAATACCGAGAAAAAACTTGTCGCTCAGATCTATATCGACAAAAAACCCAACTATTATTCGTTTGCGGAGAAAACTCTGGAAATGACGGAGCAGGAGGTTGTGGATTTATACAACACCTGACGCTTCAGATAAGGCGCGGCGGGGAACAACCGGGCCTGCGGCCCGGCTACGCATCGATATGCGAGTCAGCGATTAGCTGAACACCATACCGCCATCGATCAGTAAGGATTGTCCCGTCATATAGTCAGAGTCAGGGCCGGCGAGATAAGACACGCAGGCGGCCACATCTTCCGGTTCGGAAAGACGGCCCAGCGCGATTTGCTTGGCAAATTCGCTAGTCGCATAACCTGCGGGCTTGCCCGCTTCTTCTGAAACGATGCGATCTCGTTCCCGCCACATCGGCGTATTCACTACCCCAGGGCAATAACCGTTTACGGTAATGCCATATTTCGCCACCTCGCGCGCGACGCTTTGCGTCAGGCCGCGAACGGCGAATTTACTCGCGCTGTAGACCGCCAGGTCAGGGTTGCCCAGATGGCCGGCCTGTGAACAGGCATTAACGATTTTTCCGCCGTGTTTGAGGGATTTAAAGGCTTCAATCGCGGCCTGCATCCCCCAGATAACGCCGTTGACGTTGATTTTATTAACGCGCTCAATGATTTCCGGCGGCGTCACTTCAAACTGCATATTGGGGGCGATACCGGCATTGTTGACGATGACATTGAAGTCGCCGAGCTGTTTCTTCGTTTCTTCTACTGCGGCAAAAACCGCATCGCGATCGGAAACATCAGCCTGAACAGCGATCGCTTTTCCGCCGGCTTGATTGATCTCTTCAGCCACTTTCTTCGCGGTATCGGCATTGTAATCCACGACGGAAACGGCAAAACCGTCTTTTGCCAGTCTCAGGGCGATAGCCTGACCAATCCCTTGTCCTGCGCCGGTTACCAGCGCTACTTTAGCTGTCATGTGATCTCCTTAAGATAAACTAAACTTATAGTTAATATCGATATAAAGCCATATAGCCATACTGGCTACTATGATAGCAGATGACAACTAGTTGATTATGATGATTAATGGCTATTAAGTGAGATAATGTAGCAGGATGTTACCTGAGCCGGAGAATCGGCTCAGGTAAGGGGAGGTTATACTTCCAGGTAGTTCATGATACCGTCGGCGGCTTTACGTCCTTCGGCAATGGCGGTCACCACCAGATCGGAACCCCGTACGGCATCGCCGCCGGCAAAGATTTTGGGATTACTGGTCTGGAAGGCGTTTTCAATGCTTTCCGGCGCGATAATGCGACCTTGCCCGTCCAGCTCCACGCCGTATTCCGCCAGCCAATCCATCTTATGCGGACGGAAACCGAATGCCATGACGATAGCGTCCGCTTCCAGCACATGCTCTGAACCTTCAACGATTTCAGGACGCCGGCGGCCGTTGACATCGGGCGCGCCCAGCGCGGTGCGCGCCATCCTGACGCCGCAAACCTGACCGGCGCCGTTGATTTCAATGCTCAATGGTTGCAGGTTGAATTTGAATTCCACCCCTTCCTCACGCGCGTTTTTCACTTCGCGTTTGGAGCCCGGCATGTTCGCTTCATCACGACGATAGGCGCAGGTAACGTGCGTCGCGCCCTGACGAATTGACGTCCGTACGCAGTCCATCGCGGTGTCGCCGCCGCCCAACACCACCACACGCTTGCCCTGCATGGAGATATAGGGTTCTTCAACCGATGCCTCAAAGCCCATCAATTGCTTGGTGTTGGCGATCAGGAAGGGCAGCGCGTCATAAACGCCGGACGCGTCTTCGTTTTCCAACCCGCCGCGCATGGATTGATACGTCCCCACGCCGAGGAATACGGAATCATATTCATCCAGCAGCTCTTTCATCTGCACATCTTTACCGACTTCGGTGTTCAGACGGAATTCAATGCCCATGCCGCTGAAAATCTCACGGCGCTTGACCATGACTTCTTTACCCAGCTTGAATGCCGGAATACCGAAGGTCAGCAGACCGCCGATCTCAGGATGACGATCGAACACCACCGCCTGTACGCCGTTGCGCGCCAATACGTCGGCGCAGGCCAGTCCCGCCGGGCCGGCGCCGATAATCGCCACGCGTTTGCCGGTCGGCTGCACGTTGGAAACATCGGGCTTCCAGCCCATCTCCAATGCCTTGTCGTTGATATAGCGCTCAATGTTGCCGATGGTGACGGCGCCGAATTCGTCATTCAGCGTACAGGAGCCTTCGCACAGGCGATCCTGCGGACACACCCGGCCGCAGACTTCCGGCAGGCTGTTGGTCTGGTGCGATAGCTCGGCCGCTTCGATAATCCGGCCTTCATTGGCCAGCTTCAGCCAGTTGGGAATATAGTTATGGACCGGGCATTTCCACTCGCAATAGGGGTTGCCGCATGACAGGCAGCGGTCCGCCTGCGCCTTGGACTGACTTTCCGAGAACGGCTCGTAAATTTCAACAAATTCAATTTTACGAATTTTCAGCGGTTTTTTGGGCGGATCAACGCGCTGTAGGTCGATAAATTGATACACATTCTGACTCATGATGACCTCTTACTGCGCCAAAACCCGCAGCTCGGCTGCGGAACGACTACGGTGACCCAACAATGCCTTCACATCACTTGACTTCGGTTTCACCAGAGCAAATTTCGATGCCCATGCCGGCCAGTTAGCGAGGATCTCTTCTGCGCGTTGCGAACTGGTATGCTGCACATGCTCGGTAATCAGTCCGCGCAAATGTTCTTCATGAATAGCCAGCTGTTCTACATCCAGCACTTCCACCAGTTCAGGGTTGACACGCTTACGGAATTCGCCGTCTTCGTCCAGCACGTAGGCGAAACCGCCGGTCATGCCCGCGCCAAAGTTGACGCCGGTGCGGCCCAGTACACACACGATACCGCCTGTCATGTACTCACAGCCGTTATCGCCGATACCTTCCACCACGGTGATGGCGCCGGAGTTACGTACGGCAAAACGTTCGCCCGCCCGGCCGGCGGCGAAGAGCTTGCCGCCGGTGGCGCCGTACAGGCAGGTGTTGCCGATAATGCTGGCTTCATGGCTGCGGAATGCCGAACCGACCGGCGGACGAATGGCGATACAGCCGCCCGCCATGCCTTTACCGACGTAGTCATTGGCATCGCCGGTCAGCGTCAGTTCAACGCCGCCCGCATTCCAGACGCCGAAGCTCTGTCCGGCGGTGCCGGAGAAGTAGACTTTAATCGGATCGCTTGCCAGCCCCTGGTCGCCGTGCCGTGCGGCGATTTCGCCGGACAAGGTCGCGCCGACCGAACGGTCGGTGTTGCGGATATCAAAGTAGAGCGCTTTGCTCTGTTTGGCTTCCACATGAGGCAGCGCCTGCGTCAGCAGCTCTTTGTTCAGCAGCCCCTTATCGAAGGGCGGATTGCTCTCGGTGCAGTACAGCGCTTTACCGGGCTGAGGCTGCGCGGTGTGCAGCAGCGGCGAGAGATCCAGTTTGTTCTGTTTGGCGGTGAAACCATCCAGTTCGACCAGTAGGTCGGTGCGGCCGATCAAATCCACCAGACGGCTTACGCCCAGTTCCGCCATCAGCGTACGGGTTTCGTGCGCGATAAAGCGGAAGTAGTTGGCGACCAGTTCCGGCAAACCGTGGTAGTGCTCGCGACGCAGCTTTTCGTCCTGGGTGGCGACGCCGGTCGCACAGTTGTTCAGGTGGCAGATGCGCAGGTATTTACAGCCGAGCGCGACCATCGGGCCGGTACCGAAGCCGAAACTTTCCGCGCCCAGTATCGCCGCCTTGATGATGTCCAGCCCGGTTTTCAGACCGCCATCCACCTGTAGACGGATTTTGTGGCGCAAACCGTTGGCGACCAGCGCCTGCTGCGTTTCCACCAGCCCCAATTCCCACGGGCAGCCGGCATACTTCACCGACGTTAGCGGACTGGCGCCGGTACCGCCGTCGTAACCGGCGATAGTAATCAGGTCGGCATAGGCTTTCGCCACGCCGGTGGCGATGGTGCCGACACCGGGTTCGGAAACCAGTTTTACCGAAATCATGGCTTTCGGATTGATCTGTTTCAGATCGAAAATCAACTGCGCCAGGTCTTCGATTGAATAAATATCATGGTGCGGCGGCGGTGAAATCAAGGTTACGCCCGGCACCGAGTAACGCAGTCTGGCAATGTACGGCGTGACCTTATCGCCAGGCAACTGTCCGCCTTCGCCGGGCTTGGCGCCTTGCGCCACTTTAATCTGAATGACGTCGGCGTTGACCAGATAGGCGGGGGTGACGCCAAAGCGGCCGGACGCGACCTGTTTGATACGGGAAACCTTGTTGGTGCGGTAACGCGCCGGATCTTCCCCGCCTTCCCCGGAGTTGGAGAAACCGCCCAGGCCGTTCATCGCTTCCGCCAGCGACTCATGCGCTTCCGGGCTGAGAGCGCCGATTGACATCGCCGCGGTATCAAAGCGTTTGAACATTTCTGTCGCGGGTTCGACATCATCGATGGAAATCGCGGCGCCTTCCTGTGGTTTCAACGCCAGCAGATCGCGCAGGGTGGCGGCCGGACGCTGATTAACCAGCTTGGCATAGTGTTCGTAATCGCCGTACTCGCCGCTCTTCACCGCGGCTTGCAAGGTGGTGACCACATCGGGGTTGTAGGCGTGGTACTCGCCGCCGTGTACGAATTTCAGCAGTCCGCCCTGATCCAGCGTTTTGCGCTTCAGCCAGGCGCGCTTGGACAGGTTCAGCAAATCCTGCTCGAAATCGCTGAAGTTGGCCCCGCCGATACGGCTGACCACCCCCTGGAAGCACTGGGTCGAGACATCCTGATGCAGGCCGACGGCTTCGAACAACCGGGAGCAACGGTAGGATGCGACGGTGGAGATGCCCATCTTGGACATGATCTTGTACAGCCCTTTGTTGATGCCGTTACGGTAGTTCAGCATCACCGCGCGATGCGGTTTTTCAATGGTGCGGTTATCCACCAGACGCGCCAGCGTTTCGTAGGCGAGATAAGGATAAATCGCCGTGGCGCCGAAGCCCAGCAGCACCGCGAAATGGTGCGGATCGCGCGCGCTGGCGGTTTCGACAATGAGGTTGGCGTCGCAGCGCAGGCTCTTCTCGACCAAACGGCGTTGAATGGCGCCGACGGCCATCGGCGCCGGCACCGGCAGGCGTTTTTCGCTAATGCCGCGGTCGGAAAGCACCAGCAGCACCGCGCCGTCGCGCACCTTATGTTCGGCGGCGTCGCACAGCGTATCAATGGTCTGTTGCAACGTTTGTTTTTCAGGCTCGAACGTCAGATCCAGCACATCCGCGCGATAGTGCTGTTGATCCTGAGAGATCAACTGCTTGAAATCGGAGTAGAGCAGGATCGGCGACTTAAAGCTCAGACGGTGCGCCTGACCTTCCGCTTCGCAGAAGACGTTCATTTCACGGCCGATACAGGTCGCCAGCGACATCACGTGCGCTTCGCGCAGCGGATCGATCGGCGGGTTGGTCACCTGGGCGAACTGCTGGCGGAAATAGTCATAAATAATGCGCGGACGGCTGGAAAGCACGGCAAACGGCGTGTCATCGCCCATGGAGCCGGTGGCTTCCTGGCCGTTTTCGCCCAGCACGCGCAGGATTTGATCCAGCTCTTCGGCGCTGTAGCCAAACTGCTTCTGATAGGTTTCCAGCAGAGTATCGTCGAATTCGCGGCTGCCGACCTGATCGTCCGGCAGATCTTCAAACGGCACCAGGCGCTGGACGTTTTTCTCCATCCACTCTTTATACGGGTGACGGCTTTTGAGATCGTCATCGGTTTCGGCCGAGTGCAGAATGCGCCCATGGCGGGTGTCGATAACCATCAATTCACCCGGCCCGACGCGGCCTTTTTCCACCACTTCATCCGGTTGATAATCCCAGATGCCCACTTCGGAGGCGCAGGTGATTAGCTTATCTTTGGTGATGACGTAGCGCGCCGGGCGCAGACCGTTACGGTCCAGGTTACAGGCGGCGTAGCGCCCGTCGGACATCACGATGCCGGCAGGGCCGTCCCACGGCTCCATATGCATGGAGTTGAAGTCAAAGAAGGCGCGCAGTTCCGGATCCATATCCGGGTTGTTCTGCCAGGCCGGCGGCACCAGCAGACGCATGGCGCGGATAATATCCATCCCGCCGCTGAGGAACAGTTCCAGCATGTTATCCAGCGAACTGGAGTCAGAGCCGGTTTCGTTGACGAACGGGGAGGCATCTTGCAGGTCGGGGATCAACGGGGTTTTGAATTTATAAGCACGGGCGCGCGCCCATTGGCGGTTGCCGGCAATGGTGTTGATCTCGCCGTTGTGCGCCAGATAGCGGAACGGCTGCGCCAGCGGCCAGCGCGGCACGGTGTTGGTCGAGAAACGCTGATGGAACAGACAGATGGCGGATTCCAGACGCAGGTCGGCCAGGTCGAGATAGAAGCGCGGCAGATCCGCCGGCATGCACAGGCCTTTATAGATCGTCACCAGATTGGAGAAGCTGCAAACGTAGAACTCTTTGTCCTGAATCCGTTTTTCGATGCGGCGACGCGCCATGAACAGACGGCGTTCCATATCGCTTTGCAGCCAGCCGGCCGGCGCGTTGACGAAGATTTGTTCTATACGCGGCAGTGAGGAAAGCGCGATTTCACCCAATACGTCAGGATTGGTCGGCACTTCACGCCAGCCAAGGACGGAAAGCGTTTCGTTTTGCAGCTCTTCTTCGACAATTCGGCGGGCGGCCTGGGCCAGCTCTTCATCCTGATTGAGAAACATCATGCCGACGGCGTAATTTTTGGCTAAGCGCCAGCCACGCTCTTCCGCCACCATCCGGAAGAAACGATCGGGTTTTTGCAGCAATAAGCCGCAGCCGTCGCCGGTCTTGCCGTCAGCAAGGATCGCGCCACGGTGCTGCATGCGGGCAAGTGCGTGAATCGCGGTACGCACTACCTTGTGGCTCGGCTCGCCTTCTATATGGGCGATTAAGCCAAAGCCACAGTTGTCTCTCTCTTGAGATGCATCGTACAACATAATAGTGAACCTCCCCGGGCTCTGTATGACTCTCGTAACCTACCGCAAGAAGGCGCTGTGGCGTCGAGCTGCGTATGCCTGCCGCTCTCTTTCTTTGGCCTCTCGTGACGGTCTCACAAGTGATGAATGACTTGTTTTAGAGGGAGTCTTCATTTACTGCATAAATATGACGAGTCGATGACTCATCGGGAAAGCTTCCAGCGGATCCCCAAATTAGCGAGAAAGCCTGTTCAGGTCAAATACCCGTGCAAAATAGGTTATTAAGGAATAATTTTTAGTTATATCTATGAAAGCTAATGATTTTTTTAGTTAAAATCTGCCGGCGGGGGATTGTCGGATTTGCCAGGACTGTGAGCTGTATCACTATACATATATCATAATATCTCCCCGACATGCTGCAATATTTCTGCTTTTTGGAATCTTATACTGCTTTGATTAAGTATTATAACTTATGCCACTGTTTTTCATTTTCGCGTCATCTTCTAATGAATCCCGGTGGGAAGATTAGAAAAATTAATCAAGGAAAATATGCGTTTATTTGCATTAAAACCGAATAATAATTCACTTTGTTCTAAGAAAGGGGATTGATCGGCGTCATCGCGACAAAGGAGGCGAAGGAGTAGGCTGCTCTTCCTAAAGAGGGCTAATCAGAATATGCAATTACAAAAATTAATCAACATGTTTGGTGGAAATCTTCAACGTCGCTATGGACAGAAGATCCACAAACTCACGCTGCATGGCGGTTTTAGCTGCCCGAACCGGGACGGCACGCTGGGACGGGGAGGCTGTACGTTTTGTAATGTCGCGTCGTTCGCCGATGAACAGATGCAGCAGAGCAGTATTGCGCAGCAGCTGGCCGCCCAGGCCGGGAAAGTAAACCGGGCGAGCCGCTATCTGGCCTATTTCCAGGCCTATACCAATACCTACGCCGAAGTGAATGTCTTGCAAAGCATGTATCAGGCGGCGCTGGATCAGGCGGATATGGTGGGGCTGTGCGTCGGCACCCGGCCTGACTGCGTGCCGGACGCCGTACTGGATTTATTGTCCGGCTATCATGAACGCGGGTATGAGGTCTGGCTGGAGCTGGGGTTACAGAGCGCCAGCGACAAAACGCTGCGCCGGATAAACCGCGGTCATGATTTTGCCTGTTACCAACAGACGGTTCGGCGCGCCCGCGAGCGTGGTCTGAAGGTTTGCTGTCATCTTATCGTCGGTTTGCCGGGAGAGGATGCGCAGTGCTGTTTCTCCACGCTCGATCGGGTGGTTGAAACCGGCGTGGAGGGCATCAAGCTTCATCCGCTGCACATTGTCGACGGCAGCATTATGGCGAAAGCCTGGCGTGCGGGCCGCTTGTCCGCGCTGTCGTTGCAAGAGTATGTGTCGACCGCCGGCGAGATGATCCGCCGTACGCCGCCGGAAATTATCTATCACCGCATTTCCGCCAGCGCCAGACGCCCGACCCTGCTGGCGCCGCTCTGGTGCGAAAATCGCTGGACCGGCATGGTGGAGCTGGACCGTTATCTACAGCAGTTCGGCGTTCAGGGTTCGGCGCTGGGTACGCCTTATCAGTACCAACCCATTTAGCGCCGTCGGGCGCGCAGGATAAAACGCAAATTCACCCGGCGGCGGGCAAACTATATGTGGCGCCGCTACCGCATGCGTCGCCATTTTACGATATGATTCGGTGGTTCGCGTTTAAGGAAACCACTATGAAGCAAATCCGCCTGTTAGCTCAGTACTACGTTGATTTAATGGTAAAACTGGGACTCGTTCGTTTTTCACTGCTGCTGGCTTCGGTGCTGGTGTTGCTGGCGATGGTGGTGCAGATGGCCGTCACCCTGCTGCTCAGCGGGAAAGTGGAAAATATTGACGTCGTGCGCTCGGTCTTTTTCGGCTTGTTGATTACCCCGTGGGCCGTCTATTTCCTTTCCGTTGTGGTGGAGCAGCTCGAAGAGTCGCGTCAGCGTTTGTCGAAGCTGGTGGAGAAGCTGGAAGAGATGCGTCATCGCGATCTTGAATTGAACGAACAGCTTCAGGAGAACATCGCTCAGCTTAATCAGGAAATCGCCGATCGCATCAAATCGGAAGAGGCGCGTTTGCACGTGGTGAGCAAGCTGAAAGAAGAAATGTCCCGCCGTGAACAGGCGCAGATTGAGCTGGAGCAACAGTCCGCGTTATTACGATCCTTCCTCGACGCCTCGCCGGACCTGGTTTATTACCGCAATGAAGAAAAAGAGTTTTCCGGCTGCAACCGCGCGATGGAGTTGCTGGTGGGTAAAAGTCAGAAACAGCTGATCGGCCTGACGCCGCAGGACGTTTATCCGCAGGATATCGCTGAAAAAGTGATGGAAACGGATGAGAAAGTGTTCCGCCACAACGTTTCGCTGACGTATGAACAATGGCTGGTGTATCCGGACGGGCGCAAAGCCTGTTTTGAGTTGCGCAAGGTGCCTTTTTACGATCGCACGGGCAAGCGGCACGGGTTGATGGGATTTGGGCGCGATATAACGGAACGTAAGCGTTACCAGGACGCGTTAGAGAACGCCAGCAGGGAGAAGACCACGTTTATCTCAACGATCAGCCACGAGCTGCGTACGCCGCTTAACGGCATTGTCGGACTAAGCCGTATTTTACTGGATACGCAGCTTGACGCGGAACAGCAAAAGTATCTGAAAACCATTCACGTCAGCGCGATTACGCTGGGCAATATCTTTAATGACGTGATTGAAATGGATAAACAAGAGCGTCGCAAGGTGCAACTGGATAACCAGCCGATAGATTTCACCGGTTTTCTGGCCGATCTGGAGAATTTGGGCGGTCTGCTGGCGCAGCCGAAAGGGCTGAAGTTAATCATGGAGTTGCACCAGCCGCTGCCGCAGAAAATTATTACCGACGGCACTCGTCTGCGGCAGATTTTGTGGAATCTGCTCAGCAACGCCGTGAAATTCACCCCGCAGGGAAAAATCGTGGTGCGCGTATGGCATGAGCAAGGCGACCGCCTGCGCTTCGACGTCGAGGATTCCGGCATGGGGATCCCGGCGGATGAGTTGGAAAAAATCTTTGCCATGTACTATCAGGTAAAAGACCAGAACGGCGGCAAACCGGCGACCGGCACCGGAATCGGTCTGTCGGTGTCAAAACGTCTGGCGCAAAACATGGGCGGAGATATCCACGTGACCAGCGTTCAGGGCAAAGGTTCTTGCTTTACCCTGACGGTTACCGCGCCGGGCATTGAAGACGAACTCGGCAATCCGGATGATGATGAAATGCCGCTGCCGGCGCTGCATGTGCTGCTGGTGGAGGATATCGAGCTGAATGTGGTGGTGGCGCGTTCGGTGCTGGAAAAACTGGGCAGCAGCGTGGAAGTGGCGATGACCGGGCAGGAAGCGCTGGATATGTTCGATCCCGATGAGTTCGATTTGGCGCTGCTGGACATTCAGCTACCGGATATGACCGGGTTGGACGTCGCCCGTGAAATCCGCAGGCGTTACGCCAACCGCCGATTGCCGCCGCTGGTCGCGCTAACGGCCAACGTATTGAAGGATAAAAAAGAGTACCTGAACGCCGGCATGGACGACGTGCTCAGTAAACCGCTGTCGGTGCCGGCGCTGACGACGGTCATTAAACAATATTGGGATCATCAGGTTAGGGATGACGATGCGCCCGTTGCCGAAAAAAACCGCGTCGCGGCAGCGGCTAACGAAGATCTGCTGGATATTGCGATGCTGGAACAGTATCTGGAGCTGGTCGGACCCAAATTGATTTACCAGGGCCTGGATATGTTTGAACAAATGATGCCGGGGTATCTGGCTATTCTTGATTCCAACATGACGGCGCGCGACCAGAAAGGGATTACCGAAGAAGGACACAAGATTAAAGGCGCGGCGGGATCGGTCGGGCTTCGTCATTTGCAGCAGGTGGCGCAACAGATACAAACGGATACGCTGCCGGCCTGGTGGGATAATGTCCAGGAATGGATTGACGAACTCAAGCACGACTGGCGTCATGATGTTCAGGTGCTGAGAGATTGGGTGGCGTGTAAAAACAGCGGGAAAGAGGGTTAACGGTCAGAGAAGCCAGGGATGGCGGTCATGAAAAAAAATGACCCCGACCGAAGCCGGGGTGCGCGAATTATGCGCCAACACCAGGGAAAACAGGCACCTGCATTTAGATATCAGGGTTTGTGGACTCGCAAGTGCGGATATTCATACCTTAATTATTCTACATCTTCATCAAGCAACAAAATAGCAAAAGCGGCAACGTTAGTTAGAAGAATCATTAAAATGTGTGATGTAGATTAGTGTTTGTCAATTAAAAAATCAATTAGTTGATGTAATGAAATGAGGGAAAAGATCATGAAAAGAGTCGGCATTGTTCTCAGCGGGTGCGGTGTTTATGATGGTTCGGAGATTCATGAAGCCGTGCTGACGCTGCTTGCATTGGATAGAGCCGGGGCTGAAGCGGTTTGCTTTGCGCCGGATAAGCCGCAGTCTGATGTGGTGAATCACCTGACCGGCGACGTAACCAATGAGAATCGCAACGTTTTAGTTGAATCGGCGCGGATCGCCAGAGGGAAAATCCAACCGCTTTCCGCCGCTGATGCGCAACAACTCGATGCGCTGATTGTTCCCGGCGGTTTCGGTTCAGCAAAAAATTTAAGCGACTTCGCCGCTCAGGGAGCGGCCTGCGACGTTGATGAAAACCTGGAAATACTTACTCGTGAAATTCATAAGCAAAATAAACCAATTGGTTTTATTTGCATCAGTCCCGCGCTGTTGCCGCGGTTATTGGGCGAGCCGGTAAGAATTACAATTGGTAATGATATTAATACTGCTGAAATCATTGAAAAAATGGGTGGTATTCACGTTGCTTGCCCGGTTGACGACATTGTGGTCGATGCGGAACGCAAAATTGTCACCACGCCCGCTTACATGTTGGCCAACTCAATCAGTGAGGCGGCAAAGGGCATTGATAAGCTGGTCGCCCGCGTACTGGACTTGATTGAATGAGATCGAACCGCCGCGGCAACGGCCTTCTGATGCGCGTCAAACGTTGGGTCGTGCGCTGCCTGCTGGCCGTATTGGGACTGTGGCTGGCCGGCATACTGCTGTTCTCTTTCTTGCCGGTGCCGTTTTCCGCGGTGATGGTCGACCGTCAGATAAGCGCCTGGTTGCGCGGCGATTTTTCCTATGTCGCCCGTTCCTCCTGGGTCGGCATGGATGAGATTGCCCCCTCGATGGCGCTGGCGGTCATCGCCGCCGAAGATCAGAAATTCCCCCAGCACTGGGGCTTTGATTTTGATGCCATTAATTCGGCGCTCAGGCATAACGAACGCAATACGCAACGGATCCGCGGCGCCTCGACGCTGTCTCAGCAAATGGTGAAGAATTTGTTTTTGTGGGATGGCCGCAGCTGGCTGCGTAAAGGTCTCGAAGCCGGCATCACTTCAGGGGTCGAATTGGTATGGAGCAAACGACGTATCCTGACGGTATATTTGAATGTCGCGGAGTTTGGACCCGGTACCTTTGGCGTGGAAGCCGCGGCGAGGCGTTATTTCAATAAATCCGCCCATAGATTGACCGCCAGCGAAGCGGCCTTGCTGGCGGCCGTATTGCCCAATCCGATCCGTTTTCGCGTCGATGCGCCGTCCGGGTATGTGATTCAGCGCCAGCAGTGGATTTTACGTCAGATGCGCCAGATCGGCGGTGAAGAGTTTTTGCGTTCCAATGGGCTGAACTGAATGGGCCGGCTCAACTGATGAAGCTAAGCCGGCCTTACGCCTGTTTACCGCGCTCAAGGCGAGTCGCGTCGCTCCCCGCGACCTGATCGACGGCTTACCCTGAATTCGGCGTGGAAACCGCTGATGTCGCCATCAGCGGTCAGATTGTCGACTAAACCGGCGCTTATTGCAGGTAAGTAAATGCGGTGGTGACGTGTTTCACGCCGCTGACTTTACTGGCGATTTCAGCCGCGGACGCGCCTTCGCGCTGGGTAACCAGACCTAACAGGAAGACTTCGCCGTTTTCGGTGGTCACTTTCACGTTGGACGATTTAACCGTATCGCTTGCCAGGATCTGGGAACGAACTTTGGTGGTGATCCAGGTATCCATTGAGGCCGTTCCCAGCGAAACCGGGTTGCCCTGACGTATTTCGTTATACACTTCGCTCGCGCCTTCCACGCCTAGCGCGATTTGTTTGGCGCGGTTTGACAGTTCGGTGGTGGGCGCTTGCCCGGTCAGCAGAACTTTCCCCTGATAAGCGGTGGCGACGATGCGGGCGTCTTTTTTCAATTGCTCATCTTTGCCGATGGCATTGGTCACCCGCAGTTCCAGGGTGCCGTCATCGACCTGGGTTCCCACCGTGCGGGGGTCGGTGGCGGTTTTGGTGGCAACCGCGGCACTGCCAACAACTACCGCGCCAACACAGCCTTGTAACAAGAGGGCGATAGACAGCACGGCAAATGCAGAACTTATCCTCATGTAGTGCTCCTTAATCGTTCTGGTGTGGGAAAAGTGTGTTATCAATTAAATCGCACAGACAGTTGACTGTCAGCATGTGCATTTCCTGAATACGGGCGCTACGGTGGGAAGGAATGCGAATTTCCACATCCTGTGGACCCAGTAGCCCGGCCAGTTCGCCGCCATCATAACCGGTCAGGGCGACAATGCTCATGTCCCGGGTGACCGCCGCTTCCACCGCTTTGACGATATCCCGACTGTTTCCGCGGGTGGATATCGCGAGTAATACGTCGCCGGTTTGTCCCAATGCGCGAACCTGCTTGGCGTAGATCTCTTCATGCAGCCGGTCGTTGGCAATCGCAGTTAAGACCACATTATCCGCATTAAGTGCAATCGCCGGCAAACTCGGGCGTTCCGCTTCAAAGCGATTAATCATGCTGGCGGCAAAATGCTGAGAATTGGCCGCTGACGTTCCGTTGCCGCAGCACAGAATCTTATTGCCGTTCAACAGGCACTGCACCAGTACGATAGCCGCACGAGAGATGGCATCCGGCAGGGCTTCCGCCGCCGCAATCTGCGTCTGAATACTCTCAGTAAAACAAACTTTTATTCTATCCAGCACGTTAATTTAACCTACTTTAATTAGAGTCCGTGAATTAAGCGCCCCCGTGGCCGGACAATGTCGCCATAACGGGCTGACGCGGCCGCTAATCATGCGCTGTCCGTAGGCGGCGGCTTGCGGGATTATCAATGGCATCTCTCATCCCTGCGCGTTGAAAGCGTTAGGCAACCAGTTAATCTGGTCGCCGGTCATCGCCACTACGTCGAAACGGCAGTCCGCCGTCTCGAAACTGGCTCCGCGTTGCGCCAGCCAGACGGCGGCGGCATGAAGCAGGCGCTGCTGTTTTCGTCGGGTGACGCTGGCGGCGGCATCGCCAAAGTCGGCATTGCGCCGATAGCGAACCTCGACAAAAACCCAGGTTTGCCGGTCGCGCATAATTAAATCCAGCTCGCCGCCACGCAACGTGACATTGGACGCGGCAAAGGTCAAGCCGGCGCGTTCAAGATAGCGCCGGGCCTGACGCTCATAATCCGCGCCTGTCGCCCGGGTGTTCAGGATGCCGGCACCAACTGACCCTGGCGATATTGCAGCCAGGTCATTTGTCGGTTAATTACGCAGTCGGTCGTTGCGCTCAGCGTACCGGTCGCGCCGGCGACCTGATGGCCAGGCATCTGGCGCAGTTCGGCAAAGTGGCTGGATAGCTTCCAGGCGTCCATGCCCATGGCATAGAGGCGCACCAGTGAGTAATCATTTTTGAACTGGTTGCTTACCTGCTGCATCAGGGCCGGGTTGGCGCCCGCCAGCAACGGGATCTCGCTGAATTGCAGACCTTCCATTTCCAGACGGAAATCAGGGCCGCTGCCTGCCTGGAAGCTGCGCGAACTGGCATAGAGCGCGGGGCGCGAGCGTGAGGTGGTGCGCATATCGATCATCGGTTTAATCAATGACAGTTCATCCGGGGTGGCAATGATGTAGACCGCATCAATATTACCGCTGATGGATGAATCGATCACCGGCTCCACCTGAGACGGAATGGTTAAACCGCCTATGGTGGCGCCCGACGGCGTCGTCTGCGGCGTCAGGTTGACGGGTTGCCCGCTGAGTCTCAGACCGGCGCCGCTGTTGATCGCCTGTTTCAGCTCAATAGTGCTGCCCAGACGCTGTTGCAGCAGGGTGCCGCCGCCTTGCTGGCTCCAGGCCTGCGCAAACGCATTGACGATACGATCGCCGAGGTTTCCGCGTGGAACCAGCAATAACGGCTGCTGTTTGCCTTGCTGATGAATAAACTTGGCGGCGTCCCTGGCCTCATCTTCCGGCGATAAGGCGAAGTAGCAGATATTAGGGCTATTCTGCACGTGTTCAGGCTGGTTGAGCGCCAGAATACTCAAGGGAGAGTGGTTGGCGGCCAGCTGTTCCACTTCGTTTTTCAATAACGGCCCGATGACGAGAGACGCGCCGTCCTGCTGCGCCTGAGTCAATACGTTCGCTAAAGGCTGTGATGATGTGTCATACACTTTGACCGGCAGCGAACTGGGCAGGGGCGTAGACGACTGCGCGGCGGGCGGATTAATCTCACCGCTGTATTCCGCCGGAGGCTCCGCGTTTTGTCCATATTGGTCGTTCTGAACAGCATGTTCATCCTGATCGCCGGCGCCCTCGGCGTTTGGAACCGGCGTCGCGCCGGGTTGATAGCCGCTGTCCGCTGCGGTTTGCGCCGCCGGCAGTGAATCGGCTATCGCGGCCTGACCGTTTTTAGCCGCGTTAAACCCTTGCTGGATGGCGTTGGCGAATACCTGCGCCTGACCGTTTAACGGCAGCAGCAGCGCGATACCACTGACCTGCGACGGGTGAAAATCGGTAAACTGCACCAACTGTGTCGGCAGCGTTTGCGCCGCCGGATGACGCGGATAACGGGTCCGCCAATCCTCAATCGCCGATTTTAGCTGATCGGGGGACTGGCGATTATTCTGATAAGTGCCAAGCAGATCGATCCAGCCCTGAAGAACGTTCTCATCGGCGTTAATCAGCAGAGCGCCTGACGCCTGGGGCGTCATCTGCACCAGCGCCAGCCAGGTTTGGTCGATATTCGATTGGCGGGCGGCGCTATCCTGCAACAAGGGTTCCTGAGCAATATAGGCGCGCAGCAAGGTCGCCGACGGCTGGCCCTGGTTCGCCAGAATTTGCGCATCATAGTAACGAAGCTGCTGTTGGGCGGACAACGCGCCCACCTCCAGTTGGCTTAACGCCTGATTGGCGGCGGCCATATTGCGCTGCGCCGCGGATAGCTCCGCGCTCAGTAATTGCCGTTCTTGCTTTTGCGCGGCGCTTAAATCGGTCGGCAATGCGCTAAACTGCTGGCTTGCCTGCGGCACTTTGCCTTCCTGCAATAAGGCGCGAATCGCGAGTAATTGCCAGGCAGTCTTGTTATTATCGCCGCTTTGCTGCATCTGTTGCAGATAATAATCGGCAGATGCGCCGGCCTTGCCCTGAACTTCGGATGGCGGGCTTTGCGGCGCCTGACTTGGACAGCCTGCAAGAAACAGCGCCGTTAACAGAACAGGAATAATGCGCCCTGCTTGAGTACGGACGAAACGAAAGGAAAGCATACTGTATCCAATGGTTTTTTTTAAAGATGCTCAATATTAAATCGGCAACCCGGATGAAACAATGAATCAAGACCAACAAGCAGATATTTCTGCATCAACCCTTTACATTGTCCCCACGCCGATTGGCAATCTGGGGGATATCACCCAGCGAGCCCTGGACGTGCTACGGCGCGTCGATTTGATTGCCGCAGAGGATACCCGTCATACCGGCCTGTTGTTACAACATTTTGCAATTAATGCACGGCTGTTCGCATTACACGACCACAATGAACAGCAGAAAGCGGAGTCGGTATTGGCAAAATTGCAGGCAGGGCAAAGCATCGCGCTGGTTTCCGACGCGGGTACCCCGTTGATTAACGATCCCGGCTATCACCTGGTGCGTCGCTGCCGCGAGGCGGGGATCCGCGTTGTGCCGCTGCCGGGCGCCTGCGCGGCGATTACCGCGCTTTCCGCCGCGGGTCTGCCTTCCGATCGTTTTTGCTATGAAGGTTTTCTGCCGGCAAAAACCAAGGCGCGTAAAGATACGCTGCGTGAACTGTCGGAAGAGCCGCGTACCCTGATTTTTTATGAGTCTACCCACCGGCTCCTGGACAGTTTGCAGGACATAACCGACGTGCTGGGGCCGCAGCGTTATGTGGTGCTGGCGCGCGAAATCACCAAAACCTGGGAATCGATTCACGGCGCGCCGGTAGGCGAGCTGCTGGCCTGGGTGAAGGAAGACGAGAATCGCCGCAAGGGCGAGATGGTATTGATTGTCGAAGGCCATCAAGCGGATGCCGAAGCGCTGCCGGCCGAGGCCTTACGCACTTTATCCCTGTTGCAGAAAGAACTGCCTTTGAAAAAGGCGGCCGCGTTAGCCGCGGACATTCACGGCGTGAAAAAGAACGCGTTGTATAAGTATGCTCTCGAACAGCAGGAAGGGTGACAGGTAAAGTAAAACACTATACAATCCGCGCCGGAGTTGACCAGACAGTCGCCGCTTCGCTGCCGTCCCTTCGGGGAGACAGGCGGAGGGGAGGAAAGTCCGGGCTCCATAGGGCAGGGTGCCAGGTAACGCCTGGGAGGCGCAAGCCTACGACAAGTGCAACAGAGAGCAAACCGCCGATGGCCCGCGAAAGCGGGATCAGGTAAGGGTGAAAGGGTGCGGTAAGAGCGCACCGCGCGGCTGGCAACAGTTCGCGGCACGGTAAACTCCACCCGGAGCAAGGCCAAATAGGGGTTCGCATGGTACGGCCCGTACTGAACCCGGGTAGGCTGCTTGAGCCAGCGAGCGATTGCTGGCCTAGATGAATGACTGTCCACGACAGAACCCGGCTTAACGGTCGACTCCCTTCATTTCATGACGCCCCGTTTCGGCGGGGTCGTCTTTGATCGAACAGGCGGTGATGCATGACTGTCCACGACGCTATTGCTGAAAGCGTGGGGCTTCACGGTTAACGCCAGCTATTTTTATACGGTCAGCCTGTATTTCACCAAGCAAGTTGACCGTTTTTTTATCTCTCCGCTTCCCTTCAAATTTATTGATGTTCTTCATCACGGATATCTGACTTTTTCTCATGCGTAAAAGGCGTACAGTAATCGCCATAACGTGCTGTTGCACGACGCCGATATGATTAAGGATACTGTTATGAATAACGCTTCCCGTATGCCCGCGCTGTTCCTCGGTCATGGCAGCCCGATGAACGTGTTGGAGAACAATCCCTATACTCAGGCATGGCAGACGCTGGGGAAAACATTACCGCGCCCTAAAGCCATTGTTGCCGTTTCCGCGCATTGGTACACCCGCGGCACGGCGGTGACGGCGATGGAAAAGCCCAGGACAATTCATGATTTCGGCGGTTTTCCGCAGGCGTTGTTTGATACGGAATATCCGGCGCCGGGTTCGCCTGAACTGGCCGAAAAAATTCAACACCTTCTGGCGCCGATCCCGGTGGCGGCGGATCGCGGCGAATGGGGACTGGATCACGGTTCCTGGGGCGTGCTGATAAAAATGTACCCACAGGCGGACATTCCGGTGGTGCAGCTTAGCGTGGACGGCACGCAGCCTGCCGAGTACCACTATCAACTGGGGCGTAAGCTGGCGGCGCTGCGTGACGAGGGGATCATGATCGTCGCCAGCGGCAATGTGGTGCATAACCTGCGGATGGTCAAATGGGACGGCGCGGCGGAGCCTTATCCCTGGGCGATCTCGTTCAATCAGTTTGTCCGAGATAACCTGACCTATCAGGGAGACAATCACCCGCTGATAAACTTTATGCAGCATGAGGGCGCGGCATTGTCCAATCCGACGCCCGACCACTATCTGCCGCTGCTGTACGTGCTGGGAAGCTGGGATGGCAAAGAAGCGATGAGCATTCCGGTGGACGGCATTGAAATGGGGTCGTTGAGTATGCTGTCGGTGCAGGTGGGTTGAGCATTGATGCGCAGACAGGCACGGGGCAAACCGTGCCTTAACGTCGTCAGTCCAGAATGATGTGCGGATAGAAGCGCGACAAATCCTGGGTAATCAGATCCCGATCCTCGCGCATACCGATGCCGCAAGGTTGATCATTCACCAGCCAACTGCCGATCAGCGTATAACTGTCGCCGAATTTCGGCAGTGGATGATACTGCTGGATAATTTTGCCTTCTTCACCATACGGCCCGCCGACGGCGGCAATCTCCTTGCCGTTTTCCACAATTTGAATATTGGCGCCTTCGCGTGAAAACAGCGGCTTGATGACGTAATTCTCCAGCGCCGGGTGCTCATCTTCGGTGAAGTAAGCGGGGAGCAGATTCGGGTGATTCGGGAACATCTCCCACAGCATGGGCAGCAACGCTTTATTGGAAATAATGCTCTTCCAGGCCGGTTCCAGCCAGCGTACACCGGCATCTTCAAGCTTGGTGGAAAACATCTCTCTGAGCATGAATTCCCACGGGTAGAGCTTAAACAGGTTGCTGATGACCTGATTTTCCAGATCGGTAAACTGGCCTTTTTCGCCGAGGCCAATCTCATCGATATAAAGGAACTCGCTCGGCAAGCCGGCTTCCAGCGCGCAATCCTGCAAGTATTGCACCGTACCGCGATCTTCCTCGGTATCCTTACAGCAGGTGAAATGCAGCAGATTAAACCCGTGATTAAGTTTCAGATCTTCAAATCGTTCGATCAGTTTTTCCTGAATGCTGTTGTACTGATCGGCGGTTTGCGGCAGTTGCCCGGCTTTGATTTGATCTTCCAGCCACAGCCATTGGAAAAATGCCGCTTCATAGAGCGACGTCGGCGTATCGGCGTTGTTTTCCAGCAGCTTGGCCGGCGTCTTGCCATCATAGGCCAGATCAAGACGCGAATAGAGCGATGGCTGATGGGTGCGCCATGACTGTCGGACGAATTCCCATGTGTGTTTGGGAATGCGGAATTTGCTCAGCAGTTGTTCGCTATCGATGACTTTCTCCACCACCTGCAAACACATCTGATGCAGTTCCGCGGTGGTGTCTTCCAGCTCTTCAATTTGCGCCAGCGTGAACTGATAATAAGCCTCTTCGCACCAGTAACGTTCCCCATACATGGTATGAAACTGGAAGCCGAACTCCGTAGCCTTTTCACGCCAGTCCGGGCGCTCTTTTATTTCAATCCGTTTCATTAAACAGGTCCTCAGCCCCCCATGGAGCGGGTAGAGCCGGAAGCGCTGCTGCGCTGCATGGTAGCCTGTTTGGCTACCGTTTCGCCAAATCCGCCGCGGGTGATGGTGGAGGTGGTGGCCGGCTTCGGCGCCAGCGCCGTTTTCGGCACGTTAATCGTGCGGCCCGTGGTCGCGTTGCCGTAGTTTTTACCGCTGGCGTCAACAAATTGACCGTTGGCCGGGCTGGTCGGCGATTTTGAGGTAAACAGCGGCTGTTGCGCATAACCGGCGCCGCCGCCCATCATTCTGCCCATCATGTAACCCGCCATCAGCGGCATCCAGAAACTGCCGCTCTGTTGCGATTCCGCGGCCGCGCCTACCCCGGCCTGCGCGGGCGCCGGCGCCTGGGTACATTGCGCTTCGCCGAACTCGGCGACGCAGTCTTCACGGGTGGCGTATTTAGGCGCGGTTTTTTCCGCTTCTTTCAGCGCGTTATTGTAAGCCGTGGTGCATTGCTCGCCTAAGGAGGGATTGGCGCGCGAACAGTCATCGGCATTCTGATAAAGAGAAACCGTTTCATCAGCCTGCTCACAGCCGGCCAGGACAAATACCGTACTGACCGCAAGCGCGACGGGCGCCAGACGATACATCCGCCACCCCTTACGGAACGTTTCCTGATTGATATTTTTGGTACGTTTCATCGTGTTATCCCAGAGAAAAGACATCAAGCCCAATGATTGACAATTGCGCTTAAGAATAGGGGAAGGCGGTCTGAATTTAAAGCGTCAATGGCGGTAACCCGGCGACTCTTTACGTTGCTATACATTCGGTTGTGCGGTGCTTCGCTTTATCGGCCGGACGGGCAGGATAACCCGCCATAAAAAAGGGGAACACCCGGTTCCCCTGATTCGCAATGCTTAACGATTACTGACGCGGCGCAGCGGATGTCGTTTGGAGCAATGACGCGCTGCCGCTGCCGTCTGTGACCGGCGGCGTGGTTGAAACCGGCTGACCTAAAGCGGCATTCAGCGCTTGCAGATCGCTTTCATTCAACGTGCCCAGCGCGGATTTAATGTTCAACTGATTAATCAGGTAATCATAACGGGCGCTGGAAAGCTGTTGTTTGGCGTTATATAGCGTCGTCGTGGCATCCAGCACATCGACAATGGTTCGCGTACCGACCTGATAGCCCGCTTCCATCGCATCGAGAGAGCTTTGCGCCGAAACTTCAGCCTGCTTATACGCGTTGATGCTGCTGATAGACGCCGAAATGTTATTAAATGAAGAGCGTACGGTCTGAACCACTGAACGGTGGGCGCTTTCCAGCAGTTCGCTGGCGCTGACGAAACTGTGCTGCGCCTGTTTCACCTGCGAACTGGTCGCGCCGCCGCTGTAGAGCGGGAGGTTAAAGCTGACGCCGACCTTATTCTGCCCGATATCGCTGTCGTTATAGGAATTGCCGCGGGCATTCGAACCGGAATAGCGGGTATCGCTGACGCTGCTGGAGGCGGTCAGATCGAGCGTCGGCATGTGACCCGTCTGGGCATAGCGGATTTGCTCACGCGCCAGATCCTGACTCAGACGGGCGGACAACAGGTTCAGGTTGCGGTTTTCCGCTTCTTTCAACAGAACGTTGACGCCGCCGGGCGTCTGGGTGGAAAACCGTTTGATGTCCAGGCCCGCCAACTGCGGGTAAAAATTACCGCTGACCTGACGCAGCGCTTCCAGATTATTATCCAGCGTATTGCGGGCCAGCACTTCGTTGGCAAGGACGTTATCATATTCGGCGCGGGCGTTTTGCACGTCGGTAATCGCCACCAGCCCGACATTATAACGCTGGGTCGTCTGATCCAACTGGCGATAAATCGCCTGCTTCTGAGCGCCGATGTAAGACAGGGAATCAATGGCGCGCAGTACGTTGAAATAGGCGGTCGCCGTATTCAGGATAAGATTCTGCTGGGCCGTCTGGAAGGTGACGTCTTCAATCCCGGCCTGTTTTTCCTGCAAGGTCAGCGCGCGCCATTTAGACATATCAAACAGCGTCTGGGTTAACTGTAATGATGCGCTTTTGACATCATTGTTAATGCCGTTGCTATCTCGAAAACCATCGGTATAGGTATAATCCGCGCCTAAACCCAATTGCGGCAGCAATGGGCTTCGTGCTTCATTGATCTTTTCAAACGCGGCATCGCGGGTGGCTGCTGAGCTACGTAAGTCTGGATTGGTATTTTTCGCTTGTTGGTATACCTGTAACAGGTTTTCCGCCTGACTCATTAAGCTAAAACCGCTCAGGCTCAAACCAATAAGAAGAGGGAGCAATTTCTTCATTTGCGTTCCTTGTTGTACAGCAATGTCGCTATGATAACGCCGTCTATAGACGAATAGTTTTCGATTCTATCAGAATCTGCCAATAGGATGAGGTAACTGAACGTGCCATATTTCCTGAAGTCAGCCCCGATTAGGAGGGCTTCTGCGCCATTCGGAGCCGATGTCGCAGCGCCTTTATGCACATCAGTTTGCACCTGCCGCACGACAACGGTCCAGACTAAATCGCCCTGTTGGGAAAGATTCCGGAATTATGTAAATTTACCACAAACAAGCGCGAGTATGATGACAGGGATTTTCGCCCTACAATGATCGGTTCCATCGATACCCGTTACAGGAGTTTAATCATGGCGTCTTCAGTATCCAGTCCGGTTACCTTTAGTAAAGATGATGTAGAAATTATTGCACGTGAAGAATTATACAAAGGTTTTTTTTCACTGATACGCTATCGTTTCCGTCATCGCCTGTTTAATGGTGAAATGAGCGGCGAGGTCAGCCGCGAGATACTCGAGCGCGGACACGCGGTCGTTCTGTTGCCCTATGACCCGGTGCGCGACGAGGTGGTCTTGGTTGAACAGATTCGTATCGCCGCGTACGACAGCAGCGTGTCCCCCTGGCTGCTGGAACTGGTGGCGGGCATGATTGAACCGGGTGAAAGTCTGGAAGATGTCGCGCGGCGGGAAGCGCAGGAAGAGGCGGGTCTGGTCGTCGGCCGTTGCCGGCCGATCGTCAACTATCTTGCCAGCGCGGGTGGCACCAGCGAGCGTCTGGCTGTTATGGTAGGGGAAGTGGATACCCGAACCGCGGCGGGGATCCATGGCCTGGCGGAAGAAAATGAAGATATCCGGGTGCATGTGGTCAGCCGTGAACAGAGTTATCAATGGGTTGAAGAAGGGATTATCGATAACGCGGCGTCCGTCATTGCCTTGCAATGGTTGGCGTTGCACCATAAAAAACTGAGAAACGAGTGGGTGGATTGAATTTATGAAGCGCTATACCCCGGATTTCCCGGCAATGATGAGGCTATGCGAAACCAATTTCATGCAATTACGGCGTTTGCTGCCCCATATAGACGAAGTCGGTGAAACCGCGGTTTATCGCGTTCATAATGCCGTTTATCGCTTAACTATCCTTGAGTCAACCCGTTACACCTCGTTGGTCAAGATTCAGCAGACCGCCCCGGCGGTGAGCTACTGGAGTCTGCCAATGATGACCGTCAGGTTGTATCATGACGCGCTGGTTGCGGAAGTGTGTGCGAGTCAGCAGATCTTCCGCTTCAAGGCACGTTATGATTATCCGAATAATAAGTTACATCAACGTGACGAAAAGCATCAAATTAATCAGTTTCTTGCTGATTGGCTAAAATATTGTTTGGCGTATGGTTCGATGTCGATCCCAGTTTTTGATACCCAATAGATTCAATGTGTAAAGCCAGCGCATCTGCGACTTGAAAGATGACGGGTATAGACAGATTTAAGTAACCAAGGACACCATCATTTGGAAAGCCTGTTGACACTTCCTGTGGCGAGTGGCGCCAGAATCAGGATTTTACAAATAACAGATACCCACCTTTTTGCCGGTGAACATGAAACGCTGCTTGGTGTTAACACATACCACAGTTATCACGCCGTGCTGGATGCGATACAGGCGCAGCAACATGCGTTCGATTTGATCGTCGCCACGGGCGATTTGGCGCAGGATCACTCGCTGGAGGCCTATCGCCACTTCTCTCGCGGCATCAGACAGTTGTCCGCGCCTTGCGTGTGGCTGCCGGGCAACCACGATTTTCAGCCGGCGATGTTCGATACGCTGGCTGAAGAGGGGATTGCGCCGTCCAAACATGTGCTGGTGGGCGATAAATGGCAGATTATCCTGCTGGACAGCCAGGTGTTCGGCGTGCCGCACGGCGAACTGAGCGATTATCAACTCGAATGGCTTGAGCGCAGTCTGCAAAGCCAGCCGGATCGTTTTACCCTGCTATTACTGCACCACCATCCTCATCCTTCGGGCTGTACCTGGCTCGATCAACACAGCTTGCGCAACGCGCATAATCTGGCCGCGGTGTTGGCCCGCTATCCGCTGGTGAATACCGTTTTATGCGGGCATATTCATCAGGAGCTCGATCTCGACTGGCACGGCAAACGCCTGCTGGCCACGCCGTCCACCTGCGTTCAGTTTAAACCGCACTGCACGAATTTCGCCATTGACGATGTCGCGCCCGGCTGGCGTTATCTGGACTTGCTGCCGGATGGCGGGCTGGAAACCGAGGTGTTTCGTCTGGAAGGCAATGATTTCTTGCCCGATATGGATTCGGACGGTTACTGATGCCGGCTTTACTCTATCTGCATGGCTTCAACAGTACGCCCGACTCGGCGAAAGCGACGGCGCTGAAGACGTGGCTGGCGCGCCGTCATCCCGATATCGAGATGCTGGTGCCGCAGCTGCCGCCGTATCCGGCCGACGCGGCCGAGCTGATGGAGTCGCTGGTGATGTCGCGGGCCGGTAGTCCGCTGGGCATTGTTGGCTCTTCTCTCGGCGGTTATTATGCCACCTGGCTGTCTCAATGCTTTACCTTACCCGCCGTGGTGGTGAATCCGGCGGTGAAGCCGTTTGAGCTATTGCTTGATTATTTGGGCGAATATCAGAACCCCTACACCGGCGAACAATATGTGCTAGAGTCTCGGCACGTTTACGATCTGAAGGTCATGCAGGTTGAACCGTTGGAGTCGCCCGATTTGTTGTGGCTGCTGCTTCAGACCGGGGATGAAGTTCTGGATTATCGGCAGGCCCTGGATTATTACCGGGACTGTCGCCAAACGGTGGAATCAGGGGGCAATCATGCCTTTGTCGAATTTGAGCGCTTTTTTTCACCCATAGTGAATTTTTTGGGGCTCGCGACGGACTGAGCATCAGGGTGCCGGCAGCGACGATCGCGACAGCGTAACATGGCGGTTGTCGGTCATTCGTTTGTGAATAACGCGCATCGGTACCGTTCGCCACTTTTCATTTAAAACAACGAATTAAATCAAACCATGACGCAATCAAGTTATAACGCTGATGCGATTGAAGTACTCAGCGGTCTGGAACCGGTGCGCCGTCGTCCGGGCATGTACACCGATACTTCGCGCCCTAACCATCTGGGGCAAGAGGTCATAGACAACAGCGTCGATGAGGCGCTGGCAGGCCATGCCCGCCGTATCGATGTGATTCTGCACGCCGATCAGTCGCTGGAAGTGATTGACGACGGCCGCGGGATGCCGGTGGATATCCACCCCGAAGAAGGGGTGCCGGCCGTCGAGCTGATCCTGTGCCGGTTACATGCCGGCGGTAAATTCTCCAATAAAAATTACCAGTTTTCGGGCGGCCTGCACGGCGTGGGGATCTCGGTGGTCAACGCGCTGTCTTCACGCGTTGAAGTCACGGTGCGGCGCGATGGTCAGGTGTACGACATGGCGTTCGAGAACGGCGATAAAGTGCAGGATCTCACCGTTACCGGCACCTGCGGTCGTCGCAATACCGGTACCCGCGTGCATTTCTGGCCGGATGAAAAATTTTTCGATAGCCCGCGCTTTTCCGTTTCCCGTCTGACGCACCTGCTGAAGGCCAAGGCGGTGTTGTGTCCCGGCGTTGAAATCGTTTTTAAAGATAAACTCAATAATACCGAGCAGCGCTGGTGCTATCAGGACGGGCTGAAAGATTACCTGTGCGAAGCGGTGAACGGTTTGATCACCCTGCCGGAAAAGCCGTTTCTGGGCGCGATAGCCGGCGATACCGAGGCGGTGGACTGGGCGCTGCTGTGGTTGCCCGAAGGCGGGGAACTGCTGACGGAAAGCTACGTCAACCTGATCCCCACCCCGATGGGCGGCACCCACGTCAACGGTTTGCGCCAGGGGCTGCTGGACGCCATGCGCGAATTCTGCGAATTTCGCAATATTCTGCCGCGCGGCGTGAAGCTGAGCGCCGACGATATCTGGGAGCGCTGCGCCTACGTGCTGTCGGTAAAAATGCAGGATCCGCAGTTTGCCGGACAGACCAAAGAGCGGCTGTCCTCGCGCCAGTGCGCGGCATTTGTTTCCGGGGTGGTGAAAGATGCGTTCAGCCTGTGGTTGAACCAGAATATCCAGACGGCGGAACAGTTGGCCGAACTGGCGATAGCCAGCGCTCAGCGCCGTATGCGCGCCGCCAAAAAAGTGGTGCGTAAAAAGCTGACCAGCGGCCCGGCGCTGCCCGGCAAACTGGCGGATTGCACCTCGCAGGATTTGAATCGCACCGAGCTGTTCCTGGTGGAAGGGGACTCGGCGGGCGGGTCGGCCAAGCAGGCGCGGGAACGTGAGTTTCAGGCCATCATGCCGCTTAAGGGCAAAATCCTGAACACCTGGGAAGTCTCTTCCGATGAGGTGCTGGCCTCGCAGGAAGTTCACGACATTTCGGTCGCGATCGGCATCGACCCCGATAGCGACGACCTGAGTCAGTTGCGCTATGGCAAGATCTGTATTCTGGCGGATGCGGACTCCGATGGGTTACACATCGCCACGCTGCTGTGCGCCTTGTTCGTGCGCCATTTCCGTTCGGTGGTGAAGGGCGGGCATGTGTATGTGGCGATGCCGCCGCTGTATCGCATCGACCTCGGCAAGGAAGTGTATTACGCCCTGGATGAAGAGGAAAAAGCGGGCGTGCTGGAACAGCTCAAGCGTAAAAAAGGCAAGCCCAACGTACAGCGTTTTAAAGGGTTGGGTGAAATGAACCCGCTGCAATTACGGGAAACTACGCTGGATCCGAATACCCGTCGCCTGGTGCAGTTGACGATTAACGACGACGACATCGACCAGACGATGGCGATCATGGACATGCTGCTGGCGAAGAAACGCGCCGAAGACCGCCGCAACTGGTTGCAGGAAAAAGGCGATAAGGCGGAAATCGAAGTCTGATGCTGACCCGCGTCATTCAGCCGCTACGGGTTGACGCGACGGGCGGATAACTGGCGTCGCGGTCTCAGGGGGAACGTTGATGAAAGTGACGCTTGAGGAGTTGCAGGCTTTTGTGGCGGTGGTCGATACCGGTTCGATTACCGCCGCGGCGGAACAGGTCGGTCAGACGACGTCCGGCATCAGCCGGGCATTGCGACGCCTTGAGGGCAAACTGGGTACCACGCTGCTGCATCGCACCACCCGGCGGCTGGCGCTGACGGAAGAAGGCGCCATGTTTCTTCAGCATGCGCGCGACGTGATCCGCGCGGTGGAACATGCGGAGGAGCAGGTGGCGTTGCGCCGCGATCAACCCTGCGGCCGGTTGCGCATCAATGCGGCTTCGCCGTTCATGCAGCACGTGATTATTCCCCTTATTCCCGAATTTCGTCGTCGCTACCCGCAGATCATGCTGGAACTGAACAGTGACGATTTCATTATCGATTTACTGGAGCAGCATACGGATATCGCCATTCGCATCGGCGTTTTAAAAGACTCCAGTATTCACGCCCGCGCATTGGGCGCGACGCGCTTGCGCGTGCTGGCCAGCCCGGATTATTTGCGCCGTCACGGCACGCCGATGAGCGTCGACGATCTGTCTTCGCATAGCTGCCTGGGCTTTACACAGTTGGAATGGCTGAATAACTGGCCGCTGCGGGACGGCAGCCGCGAATTTTATCCCATCTCGCCGGCGTTGGCCGCCTCAAACGGCGAAATGCTGCGTCAGTTGGCGCTGCGTGGCGAAGGCATTGTGCGACTGTCGGATTTTATGACCCATGAGGATCAGGCCGCCGGGCGTCTGGTTCAGGTTCTGACGCCTGAAACGGTGGACGTGCGGATGCCGATCAACGCGGTTTATTACCGGCATACGGCGTTGGCGGCGCGTATAAGCTGCTTTTTGGATTTCCTCAGTGAGAAAATAGCGCAACAGCCGCTTTAGGCCGCGGATGTCACGCCGATGTCGAAGACGCGCCGTCAGGCAAAAACGTTTGCCAGATGCCGGCGATAGCGGGCGATATTGTTCTCCACATCCGGGGATTTGATCACATCGTTGCAGATAAACGTCGGCAGCGGCGATAGGCCGATAAACTGATTAGCCTTATGGAACGGCAGATACACGCCGTCCACCCCGACGCCGTGGAAAAACTGTTGCGGGTCGGTAAAGGCTTCCAGCGGCGCATTCCAGGTCACGGAAAGCATATATTTTTTACCCTGCAACAGGCCGCCGGAACCATACTTTTTGCTGCTGTCGGCGCGGGTGCGGCCGTCGCTGGCATACAGCAAGCCGTGGCCGGTGGTGAAAACCTCATCGACGTATTTTTTCAGTATCCACGGCACATCCATCCACCAGCCGGGCATCTGATAAATGACGGCATCGGCCCACAGGTAATTCTGGATTTCCTGCTCGATGTCGTAACCCTGATCGACCCAGGTGACCCGCACATCGCGGCCTTGCCCCTGTAACTCGGTAATCGCGGCCTCGGTCAGGGTTTTGTTGAGTTTGCCGGTGGAGTGGCCGAATGCTTTTCCTGCATGAATAATCAATATGTTATGCATCAGTGACTCGCTTGTCGTTGGTCTTGCCCGCAACGGGGAATAGAGATTAAGTCTGGCTGATTTTTAGCGCCGGAAATAGATGCGCCATGTCACAACACTCTTGACTGCGGCGCAACAATCTCGCTGGCGGTCGATGGCAAGCGGGAAAGAGGAAAGCACGCCGCGTGATGCGGAATAAGGGACAGGCATGCGGCGCATCGCTTATTCCTGTGGAGAAGAAGGGAGGAAACCGATCGGTTCCCTCCCTCGGGGGTTAATCAGAAATCGACATTGACGCCCAACTGGAAGGTGCGGCCCGGCGCGATGGATAGCTGCTGGTTGTAGTAGTTGATATCGCTGGCGCTGTTGCTGGCAGGCGCTTCGATATTACGGCTGGTTTGATAATCCCAGTATTTGCGATCCGTCAGATTGTAGATGCCGCCGCTAAGCCTCACGTTTTGGGACACGCGATAGTAAGCGGTCAAATCCACCAGCGCATAACCCGGTATATGCATAAAAGTATAATCCTCAGAACCCAGGTTGTTCCCGCTGGAGGGGAGTTTGCGGCCAGTCGCGTAGGTGGCGGTTTTGCCCTTGTTGAAGGTGGCGATCAGCGCGGCGCCGTAGGTGCTGGACGGATCGTCATAGGCGATCCCCACTACGGCTTTTTGTGGCGTTACCGAGTCGAGATTGATGTAAGAGTCCCCGTTGGCGCTGGATTTTGACGCCCCATCGGTATAACCATAGGCCAGACGGGCGCTGAAGCCGTTCGCCTGCTCGAACCAGGTGCCGAGGTTGAATTTGGCGCTGATTTCACCGCCATAGATATAGGCTTTATCACGGTTCTCGGTCAGATAAAGCGTGCTGAGGCTACTCGGCACGTTGGCGAACAGGGCCGGATTATCGGCGCGGCGGTAGTAACCGTTGGCGATAAAGTTTTTGTAATCACTGTAGAAGGCCGACGCGCTCAGCGTAACCCCTTCCACAATCTGGCCTTTCAACCCCAATTCGTAGTTATCGCTGGTTTCGGTTTTCAAGTCCGGATCGCTCAGCACGGCGTAGCTGCTGGAGGTGCCGAAATAGCCGAGCGCCCAGGAACCGTACAGTTGCCCGTCGGTAGGGAACTGGGCGCCGCGCCGGTATTGGAGGTAGGCCATCAGATCGGGCGTGAGGTTGTACTGGAAAGCGATGGACGGCATAACCTGACCGTCGGCATTGGTGCCATACATGCCGGCGGCTTCATCTGACGTCACATTGCCATTGGTGTTGGTAAACAGATTGGAAGCATTTTTCGGTTCGGCGTGCTGCCAGGCGAAGCGTATCCCCGGCACTACCGAGAATTCGCGGCCGGCCAGCTCCCAGGTGATTTTGTCCTGTACGAAAGCCCCCAGATTGATGATCTCGCTGTCCGCTTGCGGACGCCCCAGGTCAATGTTCAATCCGTCTGTCGCCAGATTTTCCGCGGTGAATGGACGTTCCGTTTCCGACTGGCGGGCATTGAAGCCGTAGCTGAAACTGTGGTTGCGCCACTCCTTAGTCGCTTTGCTTTCCAGACCAAAGGTTTTGGTGTCATAGTCGCTCCAGACGGAAGTCGGCGTGGAGGCATCGGTGACGGTATAGTCGTGCGCTTCGGTCTGGCTATAGAACAGTTTGGTGTTCAGGCTGTCGAACAGCGCGAAATCTTCCGGCGTATAGAGATCCGCCAGACTAAATCCCCAGCGACGGGTCTGATTGTCCTGATATGAAGTACTGCCATCAAGCGAAGAGACGCCCCTTGAGTTCATTGTCCAGGTTGGGTAATTAGCGTGATTGGTTTTATGGTAATAATCTACGGTGGCGGTGAACTGGTGCGCATGAGTCGCTTGCCAGATGCCGGACGCCAGCACAGCATTGGAGTGCCAGTTGGCTGGGGTACTGTCGATTGTGGCGTCGCGCTGGTTTTCGGTTTCATTGCCATCGCGACGGCTGACGACGATAACGCCGCGCAGATAGTCGTCGCCGCCAACTGCGGTAATGCCGTTGTGAAAGCTACGGTTGGAAGAATCATAACCGCCCTGGTAACCGAAATAGCTGTGCTTGTCTGAGTTGAGATAATCATTGGCGGATTTTGGTTTGAAAGAGACCGAACCGCCTAGCGCGTTGTTGCTGTTGGCGACCGACGTGGCGCCGGACTCGATCTCCACCGAACCGTACAGGTACGGGTCAAGATAGTCGCCGCGGCCAATGCCGGTGCTGCCCGTTTGGCGGCGGCCGCTCACCGTGGATGTGCCGCGATCGGTGGCTGATGGTAGTTCAACGCCGTCGATATCAATGGAAACCCGGTTGTTTTCCAAACCCCGAATGTTGTAGCCGCTGGCGCCGCCGCGGTCATAGCTGCTTTTGCCCGCGCTGACGCCGCTGGTGACGCCCGGCGCGCTAATCAGCGGCTGGTAGCGCATAATGGCGCCGAAATCATTGCCGCCTTCTTTCTGCATATCGCTGGCGGTGATGGTGGTCTTGGTGCCGGCTTCTTTCTCGACTTTGGGAGAATACACCGTCATCGTCTCGCCTGTTGATTCGGATTCGCCGGCCGCATCTTTAGCCGACGTTCGGTTATCCGCGGCGGCGCTGTTTAACGCCGTGCCTGCCAGGATCCCGGTGAGCATGATTTTTCTAAGATTCTTATTGATTAACATAGTGATACTCTATTGGTAGGCAACTGTCCGACCAGCGACCAAAGCCTGATAACGCTGGCAATCAACTTCAGCAGGAATGACGTCAGAGTTTGTTAACGACGCAAAAAAATGTCGTAATGATAACTGTTATCAAACAGTAAAAGTTATCATTCGCTTTTTCAATTATGGTTTTATTAAAAACTCTTAATGAAAATCTCTTGTTGCCGATATTTTCTGGCATGCGCGCTCTTCAGGCATTCAGGCGAACGCGCCGCATTACCGGCCGTCTTTAAGATTGCCGGCCTTTGTTCTCTGTGACAGAAGCCCGCCGGATAAGGTACTATTCCCGCCAAACATACCGCTGTGTAGCGTGTCGGAAAGAGCAATAATCGCGCTGCGATGTGAGGAAATAAGATAAATGAGTGAGATGACGCATGATGGCGCTGAAAGCCTGGCGCTGCACACGTTTACTGAAAATGCGTACCTGAACTACTCCATGTACGTCATCATGGATCGGGCGTTGCCGTTTATCGGCGATGGCCTGAAGCCGGTACAGCGCCGTATTATTTACGCCATGTCGGAGCTGGGGCTGAATTCCAGCGCCAAATTCAAGAAATCAGCCCGTACCGTCGGCGACGTGTTGGGTAAATATCATCCGCACGGCGACAGCGCCTGTTACGAAGCGATGGTATTGATGGCGCAGCCGTTCTCCTACCGTTATCCGCTGGTGGATGGTCAGGGGAACTGGGGGGCGCCGGACGATCCGAAATCATTCGCCGCGATGCGTTATACCGAATCCCGGTTGTCTAAATACGCGGAAACCCTGCTCTCCGAACTGGGTCAGGGTACGGTTGACTATGTGCCGAACTTCGACGGTACGATGCAGGAGCCGAAAATGCTGCCTGCCCGTCTGCCGAACATACTGCTTAACGGCACCACCGGCATTGCCGTCGGGATGGCGACCGACATCCCGCCGCACAATATCCGCGAAGTCGCCGCCGCCGCCGTCGCCTTGATTGATAAACCCGGCGCCTCTCTGGATGACTTGTTGCAGTTCGTTCACGGGCCGGATTTCCCGACGGAAGCGGAAATCATTACCCCGCGCGAGGAAGTGCGTAAAATTTACCAGAACGGCCGGGGTTCGGTGCGTATGCGCGCCGTCTGGAAGAAAGAAGACGGCGAAGCGGTGATTACCGCGCTGCCCCATCAGGTTTCCGGCGCCAAGGTATTGGAGCAGATCGCCAGTCAGATGCGCGCTAAAAAGTTGCCGATGATTGAAGATCTGCGCGATGAATCGGATCACGAGAATCCGACGCGTTTAGTGCTGGTGCCGCGCTCCAACCGCATCGACCTGGATCAGGTGATGAACCATCTGTTCGCCACTACCGATCTGGAAAAAAGTTACCGCATCAATATGAATATGATCGGTCTGGATGGCCGCCCCGGCGTCAAGGGGCTGGTGGAAATCCTGAGCGAATGGTTGGTGTTCCGCCGTGATACCGTGCGTCGCCGCTTGAGTTATCGGCTGGAGAAGGTGCTCAAACGTCTGCATATTCTGGAAGGGTTGCTGATCGCATTTCTGAATATTGATGAAGTGATCCACATCATCCGCACGGAAGATGAACCCAAGCCGGTATTGATGCGTCAGTTCAGCCTGAGCGAAACCCAGGCCGAAGCGATCCTGGAACTGAAGTTACGCCATCTGGCCAAGCTGGAAGAGATGAAAATCCGCGGCGAGCAGGACGATCTGGCGAAAGAGCGCGACCATTTGCAGGCCTTGCTGGCATCCGAACGTAAGCTGAGCAACCTGCTGAAAAAAGAAATTCAGGCGGATGCCCAGACCTATGGCGACGACCGCCGCTCGCCGCTGAAGGAACGCGCTGAAGCGAAAGCCATGAGCGAGCATGATTTTGTGCCGTCGGAACCGGTCACCATCGTGTTGTCGGAAATGGGGTGGGTGCGCAGCGCCAAAGGGCATGACATCGATCCCGCAGGATTAAATTACAAAGCGGGCGACAGCTACCGTTCCGCCGCCAGGGGTAAAACCAACCAGCCGGTGGTATTCATCGACTCGACCGGCCGCAGCTATGCGCTCGATCCGCTGACGCTGCCGTCCGCGCGCGGCCAGGGGGAACCCTTGACCGGCAAGCTGACGCCGCCGCCCGGCGCGACTATTGAGCATGTGCTGATGGCCGCGGACGATCAGCCGCTGCTGATGGCCTCTGACGCCGGCTACGGTTTTGTCTGCACCTTTAACGACCTGGTGGCGCGTAACCGCGCGGGCAAAGCGATTATCACGCTGCCGGACAACGCTAAGGCGTTGACCCCGATTGAAATCCACGGCGAGGATAATACCTTGCTGGCGATCACCGCTTCCGGCCGGATGTTGCTGTTCCCGGTGTCCGACCTGCCGCAGTTGTCGAAAGGGAAGGGCAATAAGATCGTCTCTATTTCATCAGCGGATTTCGCCAGTGGCAAGGATCGTTTGAGTTGGCTGCTGCTGTTGCCGCCGCAGTCGTCGGTAACCTTGTACTTCGGTAAGCGCAAACTGATTCTGCGCCCGAACGACCTACAGAAATACCAGTCTGAACGTGGCCGTAAAGGCACGCTGCTGCGCGGCCTGCAACGTATCGATCGCATTGACGTCGATGCGCCGAAGCGAGCCGGCGACGGCAGCAGCGAAGAATAACCCTCCGCCTAAGGTTCGGGCGGCAATCTTTATTGATGCCGCCCCTCCGCCAACCACAATGGTAAAACTGATAATTGCGTTCAAGGAATCACCGTGTGTTTTATAGCAAAATAGCTATACTAGCGGCGGCAGTTGGCTAATTGAGGTTGTTATGCTATTCATTCTTCGTTTTATTGTGGTGATTGTCTTTTCGATTTTAGTTTGTATTTTCGGATCTATTTACTGTCTTTTCAGCCCTAAAAATCCACGTCACGTAGCGACATTCGGTCACCTTTTTGGTCGCCTGTCCGTAGTTTTTGGCTTGAAAGTCGAGGTGCGGGTCCCGCCGGAGGCCGCGCATTACGGCAACTGTATTTATATCGCGAATCACCAGAATAATTACGATATGGTCACCGCCGCCAATGTGGTGCAACCGCGCACCATTACCGTGGGTAAGAAAAGCCTGTTATGGATCCCTTTCTTCGGCCCCCTGTATTGGTTGACGGGGAACCTGTTGATCGATCGCGACAATCGGGCCAAAGCGCACGGCACCATTGCTCAGGTGGTCAAACACATCAAAGAGGAAAATATTTCCATTTGGATGTTTCCTGAAGGCACGCGCAGCCGGGGCCGTGGATTACTGCCGTTTAAGACGGGGGCATTTCACGCCGCCATCAGCGCGGGCGTGCCGGTCGTGCCGATTTGCGTTTCCACCACCAGCAATAAAATAAAACTGAATCGCTGGAATAATGGTCATGTCATCATAGAAATGCTGCCGCCGATTGACACCAGTTCTTATAGCAAAGAGCAAGTGCGCGAATTGACGACCTACTGCCATGATATTATGGCCGCCAAACTGGCGCAGTTAGATGCGGAAGTGGCGGAACGCGAAGCAGCGGAAAAAAATAATTGAAAACGGCACCCCCCTCTTTGCTGTCCGGTAAGAGGGCTATTTTTCTAATCGAAAGTTAAATCTTTTATACGGTTTAATCGATTTACGGAGTCACTATGTCACTCAGCCGGCGTCAGTTTATTCAGGCATCGGGGTTTGCGTTATATTGTGCGGGCAGCACGCCATTATTGGCCAGGGTAAGCGGTACTTCGACCGTGTTGCCGATCCCGCCATTGCTGGAGTCGCGTAGAGGGCAGCCTCTGTTTCTGACGATGCAACGGGCGCACTGGGCTTTCACCGATACGCGTAAAACGTCGGTCTGGGGCATTAACGGACATTATCTGGGGCCGACGGTACGGGTATTTGACGGCGATGACGTTAAGCTGATTTATAGCAATCGGCTCAATGAACCGGTATCGATGACGGTCAGCGGATTGCAGGTTTCCGGGTCGTTGATGGGCGGCGCGGCGCGTATGATACCGCCGGGTATGGATTGGTCTCCGGTATTGCCGATCCGACAGCCGTCGGCCACCTGCTGGTATCATGCCAATACGCCGAACCGCATGGCGCCGCATGTGTATAACGGGCTGGCGGGACTCTGGCTGGTGGAAGATAGCGCCGCGAAATCATTACCTATCCCCAATCATTATGGCGTGGATGACTTCCCGCTGATTATTCAGGATAAACGCCTGGATAGCTTCGGCGTGCCGATTTATAGCCCGGCGGGCAACGAGGGCTTCGTCGGCGATACGCTGCTGGTCAACGGTGCGCAGAACCCTTATGTCGAAGTGTCGCGCGGCTGGGTGCGGTTACGGCTGCTGAATGCGTCAAATGCCCGTCGTTATATTATGCGGATGAGCGACGCACGGCCGATTCATGTGATCGCCAGCGATCAGGGCTTGCTGCCCGCGCCGATGGCGGTTAACCAGATCTCGCTGGCGCCCGGCGAGCGGCGGGAAATTCTGATTGATATGACGCAGGGCGAGGAAGTGACGCTGACGGCGGGCGAATCAGCCGGGATAATGGACCGGCTGCGCGGGCTGTTTGAACCGTCCAGCATTTTGATTTCAACGCAGGTATTAACCCTTAAGCCGACCGGATTATTGCCACTGGTGACGAGCAATCTGCCGATGCGTTTGCTGGCGGATAATATTATTGAAGGCAGCATCAGCCGTACGCGCGAGTTTCGCCTGAGCGATAGTCCGCCGAGCATCAACGGCGCCATGTGGGATATGACGCGTATCGACGTGCAGACCCAACTGGGCCGCTGCGAACGTTGGATTCTTCATGCCGATACCCCGCAGCCATTCCATATGCAGGGGGTGAAGTTTTTGGTGCGCAGCGTCAACGGCGGCGCGGTACCGGTAGAGGACAGCGGCTGGAAGGATACGGTGTGGGTGGACAGCGATGTCGAACTGCTGGTCTATTTTACCCAGCCGTCCTCGCAGGCGTTTCCTTTTCTGTATTACAGCCAGACGCTGGAATTGGCCGATCGCGGCCTGACCGGTCAACTGGTGGTGCAGCCTTCGGCCTGATCGGGAGCAGGCCGGCAACGCGCTTATTGCCGGCGGGATGCCGGGAAGCGCCGGCGCAGGGTATCCCAGTCCGGCGCGGCCGCCGCGCCCCGACCGGCGACGACGCAGGCCGCCACCCGATTCGCCAGATCGACGGCGTCCGCCAGCGGCCAGCTCGCGGATAACCCGGCCAGCAAACCGGCGCAGTGCGCGTCGCCGGCGCCAATGGTATCGACAACCTGCGCCGGATAAGCCGCGACGGCCGTCGCCTCGCCGTTCGGCGGGCAAATCCAGGCGCCTTCCTTGTCCAGTCGGCAAATCAGCGTTAAGCCGCTGCGCCGTGCGTAGCGCAGCGCCTGTGAGACCCCATCGCCTTCTCCGCACAGTTGGCGGGTTTCATCGCGGTTCAGGGTTAGAATGGTATTGCTGCCGGCCAGCGCGTGAATAAATTCTCCCGGAATAAAAGGGAGGCGCGGGCCGAAATCGATCAGCTTCTGCTGCGTCTGTTCCAGCGTCCATTGGCGCAGATCCCGTCCGCCTTCGCCGAACAGTTCATATCCGTTAACGTACAGCAGCGCGTTGTCAGGCATCGCTAACTGTTGCAACATTGCCCGGCTACAGTGCGCCTCGCAACCGGTAATGCCGATAAACGTCCGTTCACCGTCAGGCTCCGTCATCGCCAGGCACCAGCCGTTATCCATTTCGCTATGGCGCAATAGCACCGGCAGGTTCATCTCGTTCATCGCGGCTTCGACGGTTTTTCCCCACGGCCCGTTGCCGACCGGCATCCCGTTGATCATCGGCACGTTGAGGCGGTATAAGGCGCGGGCGACGTTAAACGCGCAGCCGCCGATCTGCCGACCGAGATCCTGGCCTTCGATATCTTCGCCGCTGACCGGCAGGCGCGGCAGCGCCAGCAGCATATCGCCGCAGGCGCCGCCGACCACCGCGACGGGGCGTTCGGGCGTAAAGGCTTTCATCGCAATCTCTCCCGCGGTTTAACCAGCAGATAGAGCCGGTAGGCGATCAGACTGATGGCGAATGAGATAAACAGCCCTAAACTGGAGTCGGCGAAAATACCCACCGCCAGCGGTCCGTCGATAAAGCCGGTTTTCGTCACCATCAGACCGGCGACGGCGCCCAGCAGCCAGCAAAATAGCGGCGCCCAGCGTACGCCCAGATTCCTGCCGTGTAAGCCAAATACCAGATCGTCGCTGTAGCCGTGACGGCGACGCAGCAGGAAGTAATCAAGGATGAACACCGCGGACCAGGGGCCGAGGAACAAACCGCAGAAAATCAGGAAGGAGATAAAGGGCGTCAGGAAGTCGCCGGAAACAAACAGCACATAGATGGCGACGCCCACCACCAGTACGGCGTCAATGGCCACCGCGACCGGCTGAGGCACTTTGACGCCGATGGTCAACAGGTTAAGGCTGGCGGAATACAGGCTTAATACGGCAATCGTGATAATGCCCGCCGTGGCGGTTAATAAATAGGGAACCGCCATCCAGGTCGGCAGTACCGTACCGATCAGCGCAATGGGGTTGGCCGAACTGGCGAGCTCGGGCAACTGGGATGACAGCAGAATACCGGCCAGCATCAGCAATATCAGCGGCAGGGCGGAACCGCCCACGACGGCGGCGAACACGCTGCCGCGACGGGAAGCGGGGCTCTGATAACGGCTGTAATCCGCGCCGGCGATAGTCCAGCCTATGCCGGTACCGGCGGCAATGACCGACACGGCGGGGAGAAAGCCGGTTAGCCAGTCGCCGGACGGCAGCGACAACACCTTATGCCACGGCGTATTGAACAGAACATAAATCACCACAATCAGCGTCATGGTGCCGAAAATTCGCGTGATCCAACTTTGCAGCAGGATCAGTGTGTTTTGTCCCAGAATACTGACCGCAATGGTCAGGCCGCCGAACAGCAGTAAACAAACCGCTGTCAGCGTGGCGCCGCCGTTCAATCCCATGGCGGTAAACAGGGCGGATAGCGTCAGCGTGCCGGTGATGAGGTTAACGGCCTCCCATCCCATCAGCGTAAGCCAACTGAATGCGGTCGGCGCGATATTGCCTTTCAGGCCGAAAATGGCGCGAGAGAGCGTCAGGGTGGCGGTGCGGCCGATTTGGCCGGCAAACGAGGTAAAACCGACGAGTGCGAAGCTGGCGACGCCAAGCATGGCGGCAAGGATTGATTGTATAAAAGAGAGGCCGAACGAGACGATGATGGCGCCATAAACAATGCCGAGAATACCGATGTTGGCCGCGCACCAGATCCAGAATAATTCCAGGGGCTTACCGGTGCGCTCCGCTTCCGGGATGCGATCGATGCCGGCGCTTTCCACTTTCCAGGTTTTGTTTTGCGGTTGCCTGTCTTGATGTTGATGGTGTTGTATCTCACCCATAGCGGCATTGCTCCTTTTAGCCTTGGTTGACAACGAATGGCGGCAAAGGGGGAAATCAATCGGGTTATCCTGATTGATGGTGATAAACCATGCCGCGGGGAAAGTACGAATGCCGTTTCATTCGCCGCCCATCGCTGTGGTGAGGGTTCCGATGGTATCCGTACCAGCCGATAAGGGTAGCAGATAAGAGCGCGTCACGCCGAACATTCGGGCGGCCTCGCATGCGGGATGACTGATGTTTTATCCGATGCGCTCAGGCTGGCGCGGTATAAAAAAGAGACGCGTTGGCCCGAACGCATTATCAGATTCGTTAATGTATTTATCGTTAAAACGATGATTTTATATGTATCATCGGTATTTTCGCCTGCGGCCAATGGAACCGCGGCGATATTATTAACCGGAATCGGCAGGCTATTCTCGCGTCAGCTAAAAAATGCCGGCGGGCCTGCTTCTACGTTTATAATTCCGGGGAGCTCCCATCACGTTACCGACCATTTACCCGTGCAGGCAGCCGGAAATGGCGTCATGGGGGGAGCTTTGGCGTCGGTCAATGGATGACCCTGGTGTTGGCATCGCGGCATGAGTTTACGGAATTCAATTCACGGGTGCAAGTCCAATTTAATGCCTATAAGATACCAATGTCAGTCCGATGGACTCCGTTTTCTCTGATCATCGATTCAACATTTTTGTTTAACAATTGCGTAGGCTGAATACAGCGTAAAAACAATAAAAAGGCATGCAACATGCAGGAACTACTACTTTGGGTTAAAGCCCGGCTGGGCGAGCCGTCAGCCGCTCCCCGTTATATGCAGCTTGCTTCGCTGCTGAAAGCGGAAATCAAACGGCGAAAGGAGCTGTCCGGCCAGTTTTTACCCGCCGAGAGATTGATTGCGCAACAGACGGGCCTGTCTCGCGTGACCGTCTCGCGCGCGTTGGCGCTGCTGGAAGAGAAAGGGCTGATCGTGCGTCAGCAAGGCATCGGCACCCGGGTGAGCCAGCGTTTGCATTATTCTCTGGACAAGGATGAGTCGGGATTTACCGCGCTGGTGCGGCGTAACGGCGGCAAAGCGGGCAATCTCTGGCTGGAAAGAAGCAGAAAACGGCTTCCGGCCGCGATCGCTGAGGAAATGTCTTTGCCCGGCGGCACAGGGGTGACCCATCTGCGGCGGGTTCGGTTGATTAATGGCGAACCGGCATCGCTGGAGATCCTATGGATCCCGCTGGCGTTATTGCCGGATCCGGAACAACTGGAGCATTCGCTGTACCAATACTGGGCGGAGCGCGATATCCACCCGGATAAAAAACGCTATCGGTTAAAAGCGGTGGCCGCGCCGGCGGACGTGGCCGGCTATCTCGGCGTTGCGCCGGATTCGCCGTTGCTGTTATCCCGCCAGCACACGTACGACGCGCAGGGCGATCTGCTGGAATACTGCGAAATCTATTGCCGCAGCGACCTGTATGAGTTTCAGGTAACGGATTGATGCGCGTTGCCGGCAGAAAGCAATCTTGCCGGCGAGAACGTCGCGTCAGATGATTTTCATATTATCCGGGTCGGGACCCAGGCGTTTGCCGCTGTCCAGTTTGGCGATTTCGCCCAGCTCGTCTTTGTCCAGACGGAAATCAAACACGTCGAAGTTTTCTTTGATGCGGGCCGGGGTGACGGATTTGGGGATGACGACCAGTCCGCTGTCCAAATGCCAGCGGATCACGATTTGCGCCGGGGTTTTATCATATTTCGTGGCCAGCTTGCGGATAATCGGCTGGTCGAAAACCCCCTTGCCGCCCTGCGCCAGCGGACTCCAGGACTCGGTTTGAATCCGATGGGTGGCGTTCCAGGCATGAAGCTGACGTTGCTGAAACAGCGGATGCAGCTCAATTTGGTTGATGACGGGAAAGACGCCGGTTTCATCTTTTAACCGCTGTAAATGCTGCGGATGGAAGTTGCTGACGCCGATGCTTTTCACCAGCCCTTGTTCCTGTAATTTCATCAATCCCCGCCACGCATCCACATAGGTGTTTTGTTGCGGTAACGGCCAGTGAATCAGATAAAGATCCACATAGCTCAATTGCAGCTTTTGCAGGCTCTCTTCCAGCGCCTTCTGCGGCGTTTTCTGATCGCTGTTCCAGAGTTTGGTGGTGATAAAGAGCTCTTCACGCGGGATGGCCGCAGATTGCAATGCCTGGCCGACCCCCTCTTCATTTTTATAAATGGCGGCGGTATCAATGGCGCGATAACCGGTTTGCAAAGCGGCGGTTACGGCGGTCACGGTCTCCGCGTTGCTTGCCTGCCAGACGCCAAGGCCCAACTGCGGCATGATATTGCCGTCAGCCAGTTTAAGTTTTAGTTGCGTCATGTCATTCCCCTTTTTTCTACCGTTAATCATCGCGATAACGGAAACGAATAGCCCGTTGATGTCATAGCCGGCGGGCTATGAGCATATTGGGCATATCGATTCATTATAGTAGAGAATGCGGCGGCGATTTTACGCTACGCGGCAGGCAAATTCCCGACGGCGGGAAAATCAACGGCGTCATGCTTCCGGCTCAAGGCCGAATCGCTCAGGCCGCGGCGTGTCTCTTACGCCAGACCATCACGACGAGACCGATCAATCCGCTGACCAGCAGGATCATCGGCAGCAGGATCAGGGCGGTCATCACCTGATCTTCATAGCGTTTTACCAGCGGAATATGGCTCATGGCGTAACCGAGCGTTACGATGCCGCCGACCCACAGAAAACCGCTGAGCCAGTTGAATATCTGGAAACGGGTATTATTCAGCCCGGAAATACCGGCGAGGGTGGGCAATAACGTGCGGATGAACGCCAGGAAGCGGCCAATCAGCAGCGCCAGCAGTCCGTGGCGGTTGAACAGATGGTAGGCGCGCTGATGGTAGTGGGCGGGGAGCTGCAACAGCCAGCCTTTAACCAGCCGGGTATCCCCCAGCCAGCGTCCCTGAAGATAACTGAACCAGCATCCGAGGCTGGCGGCGACGGTCAGCAGAATCATGGTGGGGATAAAACTCATCACGCCTTTGGCGATCATGGCGCCGGCCAGCAGCAGCAGGCTATCGCCGGGAAGAAAAGAGGCCGGCAGCAACCCGTTTTCCAGAAATAGGGTTGTGAATAAAATGCCATACACCACCCAAATGACATGGGGGTCTGCCAGCGCGCTAAAATCCTGATGCCATAGCGCGTGAATAATTTCGTGAACCACACTCATATTACTTCCTGTCAGGTGACTGAAGCCCTAAAAACAAAAACGGGGCGAAACTGCCCGACCATGTTGTACTGCTATACGCTGAAACCAGCGCAGGGCCAAAAACTTATACGGTTGATTAATGCTGATTAGAATAAGCGTTAAGTTAGGGTAAAGCGGTTTTTAGTTAAGATTGTCTTGCCTATGATACACGCTTTACCCACCTCAATGCAGCTAAATCAAGGGCCGGCAGCCTGGCGCCGTCACACTTCCCGAATTCTGTCAAAGCCGCGAGCCAGATCGTCAATCAGATCGTCGCTGTCTTCAAGTCCGATATGCAACCGGATGAGCGTGCCGGTAAAATCAACGCCGGTCGCCGGGCGAATCGACGCCAGCTGTTCCGGCTGATTGGCCAGAATCAGCGATTCAAAGCCGCCCCAGGAATACGCCATGCTGAAATGCTCGAAGTTATCCAGATAGCCGGCCAACTGCGCGGGGTTCAGTTTGTCTTTTAATACAAATGAAAACAGGCCGCTGCTGCCTTGAAAATCACGCACGTAGAATTCATGTCCTTTGCATTGCGGCAGCGCCGGGTGATTGACCACCGCCACTTCGGGGCGTTCAGACAGCCATTTGGCGATGCGAATGCTGCTTTCCTGATGCTGTTTAAGCCGCACGCCCAACGTCCGCAGACCGCGGCTGGCGATATAGGCGGTATCGGCATCCACCATTTGCCCCATCAGATACGAATGCTCGCGCAACTGGCCCCAGCAACGTTCATTCGCCACCGCCGTACCCAGCATGGCGTCAGAGTGGCCGACCATGTACTTGGTGCCGGACTGCACCGAGATATCAATGCCGAAATCCAGCGCCTTAAACAGCACGCCTGCCGCCCAGGTATTATCCATGATGATAACGATTTCCGGATTGATGCGGCGAACGGCCTGTACAATGGCGGGAACGTCGTGGACTTCCATGGTGATGGAGTTGGGTGATTCAAGAAACACTACTTTGGTGTTTTCCTGGATTAATTCGGCGATGCCCGCGCCAATCAGCGGATCGAAATAGGTGGTGCCGATATTCAGCTTGCGAAGAACGGTGTTACAGAAATCCTGCGTAGGCTCATAGGCGGCGCCGGTGACCAGCACGTGATCGCCCGCCGATACGAAGGAGAAGATCGCGTTGGAAATCGCCGCCGCGCCGCAGGGATATAGCGCGCAGCCGGCGCCGCCTTCCAGCTCGACCATCGCTTCCTGTAAAGAGAAATGGGTCAGCGTGCCGCGACGGCCGTAGAATAATGCGCCGTTGGCGCGGTTAACGGCCGCGTTGTGTTTATCCTTCACCGTGTCGAATACCAGAGAGGATGCGCGCTGGATCACGGGATTGACCGAACCCTGCGTGAATTTTTTGCTGCGTCCCGCCGCGACCAGGGCTGTTGCTGTTTTCTTGCTTGTCATAACTGATATCACCTTTCTCTTTTTTGCCGTACCGGGCTGTTCAATACGCCGGGAAACTCGTTTTCTATTTAATGCGCCGCTTTTAATATATCCCAATTGCTGGGCGTTCAATAATCTGGCGCTTTCTACGTTACCACGGCTTAAGCGGCCTGTGGGCGGGCTTTGGCGATTGATGCGAAAAACGGTAAGAGTTGCTGTTTTTACGGCGAGCGAAGGGCATCCTGCTGGCGGCGGGGACGTTAAGAGGGGAAGGGGGGCCGCCATTTGGCGGCGGCCGGAGCCCGAAAAATGCCGGACTCTGTTCAGGGAATAACGAAAGCGCCCGTCAGGCGGCTATTTTGCCCCGGGTTACAGCAGGATATGACTGAGAATAAAGCCGAATATCACCGACAGCGTAATGGTCAGCACGCCCGGAATCAGGAACGAGTGGTTGAACACATATTTCCCGATGCGGGTTGATCCGGTGTCATCCATTTCCACTGCGGCCAGCAAGGTCGGGTAGGTCGGCAGCACGAACAGGGCGGAGACCGCGGCGAATGAGGCCACCGCCGTTATGGGCGAAACCCCGAGCATCAGCGCCGCCGGCATCAGCGCCTTGGCGGTCGCCGCTTGTGAATAGAGCAGCATGGCGGCGAAAAACAGCACCACGGCCAGCATCCACGGATAGTTTTGCAACAGCGCGCCGGCGGTTTCCTGAATGTCGTTAATATGCGCCTTGACGAAAGTATCCCCCAGCCAGGCGACGCCCATCACGCAGACGCAGGCGCTCATGCCGGAACGAAAGGTGCTGGCGGTGAGCACCTTCGCGGTATCGATTTTAGCGATAAGGCAGATCAGCGTGGCGATGGTCAGCATAAACACCACGATAGCCTCATTGCGCGGCAATACCGGGTTGGCGATCAATTTGACGTTATCGCTGATGGCGGTGGCATAAAACACCACGGCGATAATGCCGAGCAGAAACAGCAGTACCGACGCTTTGGCGCCGGGTTTGACCGCCTGCGTATTGATATTGCCGACGGCGACGTCGCCTTTTTTCAAACGTTCCTGATAAATTTCATCATCTTTCAGCTCCTTGCCCAGGAAGTTGGTGATGAGCGCGGCCAGCAGCACGGCGGCCAGCGTGGTGGGAATACAAATACCTAACAGCGCCAGATAACCGATGCCGTAGGGCTCCAGAATACCGGCGACAAACACCACCGCGGCGGAAATCGGCGAGGCGGTAATCGCCACCTGCGAAGCCACCACGGCGATCGACAGCGGGCGCGACGGCCTGATGCCCTGTTCTTTGGCTACCGCCGCGATAACCGGCAGCGTCGAGAACGCGGTGTGTCCCGTACCGGCCAGCAGAGTCATAAAATAGGTCACCAGCGGGGCCAGAAAGGTGACGTATTTGGGATGACGGCGCAGCAGTCTTTCCGCGAGGCTGACAAGATAGTCCATGCCGCCCGCCACTTGCATGGCGGCGATAGCGGCGATAACCGCCATGATGATTTCGATAACATCGAAAGGGATGGCGCCCGGTTTTATATGGAAACCCAGCGTGAGAATCAACACGCCCAGACCACCGGCAAAGCCAATGCCGATACCGCCGAGTCGCGCCCCCAGATAGATGGCGAGCAGCACGATAATGAGTTCCAGGACCAGCATACAATGCTCCTTAAAACAATGTGATATACCCGACGTCTTTGATGTCGCAGGGGGCGGGTCGCGCCCGATCGCCGATCGGTTTCAGCGTTCAGGATTCGTCCGGTTTTCGCCGTACTGCATCTCGAAAGCGGTGAGTATAGCCATAATTTTTACTTATGGAAAAGCGGCACAGGGTGTGGATAATCCTGTGCCTGACCGTTGTTGTGGCAATCGGGTGATTAAACGGATGCGTTGTCGTCGGTGTAGCGCTTGGCTTTATAGGTCGGATGCATCAGATTTTGGATAGAGAAGATGTCGTTCAACTGATCTTCGGTGAGCAGGCCGCGCTCCAGAACCACTTCACGCACGCTTTTGCCGGTTTCGGCGCAGATTTTGCCGACGATATCGCCGTTGTGGTGGCCGATGAACGGATTCAGGTAGGTGACGATGCCGATGGAGTTAAAGACATAGGCTTCGCACACCGCTTGATTGGCGGTAATGCCGTTGACGCATTTCTCCAGCAGGTTATAGCAAGCGTTGGTCAGAATATGGATGGACTCGAACATGGCTTGCCCGATAACCGGTTCCATGACGTTTAACTGTAGCTGACCGGCTTCGGCCGCCATGGTCACGCAGGTGTCGTTACCGATGACCTTAAAACACACCTGATTCACCACTTCCGGCACCACCGGGTTAACCTTCGCCGGCATAATGGAAGAGCCAGCCTGCAATTCCGGCAGATTGATTTCGTTCAGACCGGCGCGCGGCCCGGAAGAGAGCAGACGCAGGTCGTTACAGATTTTCGACAGTTTCACCGCTACCCGCTTGAGGGCGCTATGCACCATCACATAGGCGCCGCAGTCGGAAGTCGCCTCGATCAGATCTTCGGCCGGTACGCACGGCAAGCCGCTGACTTGCGCCAGATGCTGGACGGCCAGATGCTGATATTCATCCGGCGTATTCAGGCGCGTGCCGATTGCGGTAGCGCCCAGATTGACTTCCAGCAACAGTTCCGCGGTATGCAGCAGATTCCTGTTCTCTTCTTTCAGCAGGATGTTGAACGCGTGAAACTCCTGACCCAGGGTCATCGGCACCGCGTCCTGCAATTGGGTGCGGCCCATTTTCAGGATATGTTCAAATGCTTTGGCTTTACGCTCAAACCCTTGTCCCAACTCGACAATGGCCTCCGCCAGTTTCAGGATGGCGGTGTATACCGCCAGGCGAAAGCCCGTCGGGTAGGCGTCGTTGGTGGACTGGCACTTGTTCAGATGATCGTTCGGGCTGAGATATTGGTATTCGCCTTTTAGATGTCCCATCAACTCCAGACCGATATTCGCCAGCACTTCGTTGGTATTCATATTCACCGAGGTGCCGGCGCCCCCTTGATAAACGTCCACTGGGAACTGATCCAGGCATTTGCCGTTATTCAGCACTTCGTCACAGGCCTGAATAATGGTATCGGCGATGGCGCGCGGAATGGTCTGCAACTCGCGGTTAGCCAGCGCCGCCGCTTTTTTCACCATCACCATGGCGCGGACAAATTCCGGAATATCGCCGATGGTATTATTGCTGATATGAAAATTTTCAATAGCCCGGAGCGTATGAATGCCGTAATACGCATTAGCGGGAACTTCACGTGTACCTAACAGATCTTCCTCGATACGGAATTTATTTGACATGATTATTATTCCTTTTTGTTGCACGAAAATATTCAACCCGCTGATTAATAAGACGAGGTTGCCTGTCACGATTTTTTAATCATGACTGAAATATTATTTTTAGAACGACGAATCTCGATAAATACGCCATCACGTATTTATTTTCGTCAGACTTCAGGTGTCATGAAAGACATCTCTTTGTTATGAAATCATTTAGGGTGTTTTCATGGCTTGGTTTTATTTACATTGGTCGTATTACTCCCAATTGTTGAAAATATAAATATTCGTTATTCCGTACTGTCTGAATTAATCGAAATCAGTTTTTCTATTCCCCGATTAAGATCCTCCAATTTCGGAATAAATACCGTCTTGATTATTTCGTGCGTGACATCACAGGCTTCGTCAAAGAAGGCGCTGTACTCATCACGGTGTCCGACGATATAAAGCGATCGCTTGATGTTCAACTGTTCCGGCATATGCGTTAAAACCTGTCTGGAATAGGTTGCCGACTGGAGAAAACTGATGGGGCTGGTAACGGCCCAGCCGATCCCCGCCGCCACCATCGACGTTAAGGTATCCGCGTTATCGAATTCGAGCATATTGGGGACGCGAATATCTATTCTGCGCAGATAGCGTTCAATCTGCATGCCGATCTGCGAGTTGCGATTGAACCTGACCAGCGGCATCGCGGCGGACAGCTCGCGAATATCTTCGATGGTTTTTATACGTTGTCGATATTCCGGCGGCGTAATGATGAAATAGCCTTCGGAAAACAGCCGGTAACGCACCACGCCGTCGGTATCGATCAGCGGATCGCTGGTGACGATAAGATCCAGCTCGCGTCGCATCAGCGCTTCGCCCTGCTGTGGGCTTAATCCGGTGCGAATCAGCAGCTGCGAAGAGCTTTTCAGCAGACGTTTGGTGAATACGGAGCCGCAGGTGATGGCGAACGAATCAACCAGGCCGATACGCAGATCGGGCTTGATGCCGCGCCCCGCTTCCAGCACCTGCGCTTTCAGGTTGGCGATCTCTTCGGTCAGCACTTCCCCGCGGTTTTTTAATGCGATGCCGTAAGGCGTCAATACAAATGGGCGTCTTGCCCGATTGATCAGCATGACGCCAAAGTCCTCTTCCAACAGCCGGAGCGTTTGCGAAACCGCCGACGGCGTCAAACCCAACTGCGCCGCCGCCGCCGTCATGCTGCCAGCCTCGGCCATCGTCACAAAAACGTGGACGGCGTACATGTCGATCGATTTATTGGCGGACATTGTTCGTTTAGCCATGTTGTATTGCCTGCGTTGCAAAGGCTCAGGGTTGTTGAAGCATTCAGGTATGCGGACAGTTTAGCCCATAATGCCTTGCCGGTAGTCGCGGTAACTGATGCCAGCTTAGTGAGTCAATCTCAGAAAAAACATAGGGCGTATCACTGATTAATTTTTTCTTATAACTAGCTTTAGCGAATCTGCATGTAGCGGGCGAGCAGGCCGTTGCGCCTGTTTATATTTCTGCGGCAATGCCGGCGTCAGGCAGGCGCCGGTGTTGATGAGAACAGCGAGGGGGACTTTTTACAGCCGGGGAAGGGCTTCCTGCCGGCCGGTTTTTACTTATTTGAGTGATGCATGCTTCGATAACGTCGCTTTTTTAAGCAAGAGGTGAAACAGTAATGCGCAACCGGCCACCAGCGCGGCGGCGGGGCCGAGCGCGCGGGCGTTCCAGGTTTGGAGGATGACGCCGCCCAGCATACCGGCAGTACCGATCCCCAGGTACATCGCCGACGCATTCAGGGAGATCAGTATTTGCCCGGCTTCCGGCGCGGCGCTCAGCAAATATGCCTGTTGCGCCGGCAGCAGCAGCCAGGCCGCGATATTCCAGATACATACGCCTATCAAGGCGCTCCAGAGCGTGGTTGCGCTCAGGGGGAGAAACGCCAGCATCACGGTGACCACCGACAGGCTCAGCGATACCGTATGTTTGACGCCCCAGTTGTCCACCAGCCAACTGCTGGCCGCGTTTCCCAGCGTACCGGCGATACCAAACGCCATCAGCACCATTCCTAAGTCGCGCTGAGTCGCCTGCATCGTTTCCGTCAATAACGGCCCGATATAGATATAGACGGTAAAACCCGCGGTTATCGCCAGGGCGGTGACCAGCAAGGTGACCGGCACGCCGGGGAGAACCAAGGCCCGTATCCGCGCGCGCAGCGCGATAGCGGGCGGATTCGCCAAGTCTGGCAGCCAGAAGGTCAGACCCAGCAAGGCGAGTGCGCCAAGGCCGGTTATCAGCCAGAACGCGGCGCGAAAACCACCGAACTCGCCCATCCAGGCGCCCAGCGGCACGCCGATAATGGTCGAGACGGTGATGCCGCCCATGACCAGCGACAGTGCTCGTCCGCGTTGATTCGGGGCGACCAGCATAGCGGCAACCACCGAGGCGCAAGGCGTATACGCCGCCGATGACACCGCAGTAATGATGCGAGCGGCAAACAGCATAGGGTAACTGGTCGCCAGCGCCGCTATCGCATTGCCGACGATGAAAATCGCCATCGCGCCCAGCAAAAGTTTCCTGCGCGGCACGTTTGCGGCGACTGACGCCACTACCGGACTGCTGAGCGCGTACACCGCGGCAAAGCCGGTAACCAGTTGGCCCGCCATGGCGACGCTGACGTCGAGTTGTCCGGCAATATCCTGTAAAACACCCGCGATGATAAAACCATCCGTGCCGATGGCGAAGGTGCCTAAAGCCAGCAAACTGATTCGGTACCACATTATTTTACTCTCCCCAGGAATGGAATTTCCCGTAGCCTAAACCCTGACATCGCTGTTAGAGTCAACGGACATTGCTATCGAGCGGGGAGTAGTGGGCATGAAGATTGGCGAACTGGCTAAGCGTACCGGGGTCAGCGTGCGGATGCTGCGCTACTATGAACAGGCCGGATTATTGACGCCTGACCGTCGGGAATCGGGGTATCGCGAGTTCAGCGTGGCTGACGAGAAAATCGTCGAGCGCATCCGTACGCTCAGCGAGGCCGGCCTTAATCTGGCGACTATTCGCCGGGTGATACCCTGCATGGACGAGCAAGGCTCGACGTTCAAACCCTGCCCGCAGGTGCGTCCGGCGCTGCGGGCGGAATTGGACAAGATAGCGCGCAAGCTGGACGCGTTGACGCAGAGCCGGGATATCCTGGAAAGCTATTTGCAAGCACTTGTCGATCGATGAGCTTACGGCGCTATAGCCTACATCTCGCCAGAAGATCTCTCGACGCGTTCAGCGATTATCCCCATGAAAATAAGTGAGTTTTCCTTTGTATGGCTTGTTTTCCTGCTTTTCCCGTTAGCCTGTTATTGCAGGCAATCCGCTAAAAACGCCGTGATTTTACCTTCAATATTGCTATCGATGGTTTTTATGCGGAGTAATGGAATATGGCTTTTGCTCAGAATACTATTTTTTAGCTCATCACGTTCAGCCTGTCGGGGCGTATCGTGATACCCCCCATCCACTTCAATCACGCCTAACGGCGTTTTGCCCACTTTGAAATAGAGTACAAAGTCACAGCTGGCGCGATTGTTCATGAACGAGGACTCGCCTGGCGTAAACGTATTGTTTTTTAACGAAACCAGCTGATTGAGGGCAACCTGAGCGTGAAAAGTGATAGTCTGGTAGTCATCATGAGACAGGATATCGCGCAATATGCGCGCCGCGATCTGCTCGGATATATGCTTGGAGTCATGCGGATTCAATCTGGCCTTCAATTTTTCCAACGAGCGATCATATTCTTTGTAAAGCAGATCGAAGGCGGAGATAACGGGGCTGTGATGAATCTGTTCATCATCCGCATAATATTCGATATAGCGGATTAACGCGGCAATATGTTTATTATTTTTGGTAAAGACATGATCACCCGTCACCAGCGTGAAATTATTTTTTGCGCGGGATACGGCGACATTAACTAAATGAGGATCGTCGACAAAATCGATATTTCTTTGGCTGTGCCATTTCTTATCCAAAACGGTGGAGAAAATGATCTCGTCACATTCTCTTCCCTGGAATTTATGTACCGTCGCTTTCACGAAATCTTCTGGCAGGTGCTTCTGCGAGAGCGCGATCTGATTATTATAGGGGGCAATAAATCCACGGTTATTTTCCTCGTTCCAGTCAAGCACCTCCAGTGATTCCAACTCTCTCAAATTAGAGTATTTTCTGGTGTGATTCCCTTTCGCGGTGACAATCAGCGATAAAGCTTCTTCTCCCTTATCCTGCGTCATGGGGATGAGCTGGTTGTCATAAAACTGTTTATTACAGAACTGGATTATCTTAGGGTGGCAGCGATAGTGTTCTTTTAACAGCGTCACTGGGATCTTATTCTTAAAAATGCCGATAAACGAGTCCAGTAAACTGTAGTTTACGCAATCATAAAATTCAGACGGCGGAGGTATATCGAGCTTGACCGGAACATGCGGCAGTTGTTTTCTGTCTCCGACGATAATCAGGTTTTTCGCGCATCCCAGTCCCAGAATACCGGGAATAATGTCCTGCTGCGACGCTTCGTCGATAATGACGTAATCAAGCACCGCGTCATTGGCGATAGAGTTAATAATCGAGTGGGTGCTGCTGCCAATGATCGGATAACGCTTTATAAACGTATTGAATTCCTTGAGGTAATTTTCCGCAGTAAAGTTTTCATCATGTGGCGCGAACTGAACGAGGTGCGCTTTCAAATAAGCCATTGAGGCCTCGGTCAGATTTTTCAGCAGCACATTAAAATTATTATCCTGCAATTCTTTTTGACATGCCGCCAACGAGGCCTTTTTCTGCTGCAAGGTTTTTTCGTAATAGTGAAGTTGCAGAGAATAAATCAAGGCTTTCCGTTTTTGCCAATCCTCGAACGGCCCCACGCGCAGGATCCTGAAGTTTAGCAATAACTCTACCCTATCCTTGAATGCGATGCGTTTGGTGAAAAGGTAGTTTAAATACGCCATGAGATCGGTGATTTTCTGTGGCGACAGTCGGTATTTTTCGAGCGGTTGAGGAGATAGGGTTACATTTTCACGTTGCCATTGAAGTAGATACTTTTTCTCTATCGATAATTCGTCTATCTCAGCCCGCAGTCGTGCCGCCTGATTCTGGGCAGCCAGATGAGTCTTCAGTTTGTGTAACATCGCATCGATATGCTGAATTTCGGGAGGGGCGGCGAGGTGTTCAGATAGCGGATGCGGCTTTTTAGCAAAAAACTGTTCTCGTTTTTTTGCACTACCTAATTGAGCGACCAGATAATCCAGCCCCGCTTTAGCTAACTTCTCATAGACATTTTCAACAGCCGAATTGTTATTGGATAAAATAGCGACGCTCTTTTGCTGCAATAAAATATTGGCGACAATGTTTAATATTGTTTGTGTTTTACCGGTACCCGGCGGCCCTTCAATAAGGCTGATCTGCGAAGAGAATGCCTGCTCTACCGCTTTCAACTGGCTTTCATTGATGCCAAAAGGAAAAATAAAATGCGATACGGGTTCCTGTGAGCGATTTTTCCCCGAACAGTAGGCATGCAGGACGGTATTTGTATGGGGCGTTACCTTTCCCAACTGGCGCAATATATTTTCAGCAATCGGCCTTTTTTCCTCGTCGGCCAGAGCAATGCGCGCTTGCGCTACCGAAGCGAAATAGTTAAAAACCGCTTCCGCGCTGACATCCTTTTCAAGGATGGTCTCGATATTATCCGTTTCCATCACCTCCAAATGGTGGTTTCGCGGATAACGGACGACGGTATATTTCCCGCCATAGGTGGTGGCGCTCTCAATGGGCGTCCCCCTTGATTTTCCTTTTTCGACCAGAAGGTTTCCATTCTCAATCACCGTGGGGATAATTTGGCAATCGTCTATTGGCCGACTGTAAGTTTTACCCGAAGGGAAATGGCAGGTCAGCCATAGTTCACCTTTAGACTTGTTATACCTCAACGTCCAGTCAGTAATCTGGCCGGTTTTATTTTCACCTTGTACGTATATAGCGACCATTCGATACTCATCCTTAAGCTGTCATTACCTGTCGACTACTATACCTAATGGGAAAACTGCTTAGAAGTTGTACGCTGATAAACAGTGTCAGGACGTGAACTGGGTGTCCTGACGGATTGGCGTTACTTTGGTGATGGGGCGTGTGCTGGCTAAGGGTTGGCCGCAAACTTAGGCGGTAATCCAAGATGATGGGTCTGTTCACATATCGCCAATAACGCCGGAATCAAATGCGCGCTGGCGTTGAGGCAAGCGCCAAGCTGGCAGAGGCTTTCCGGCGGGATCTCGTTATCATTTTGCAGCGTGTCGCCGAGATAGTGCAGGCCGTGACACAGGCCGTCGATGGATTCGGCGGCGATAGCGCCGAGGTCGCAGAGCTGGATTTCATCCAATTGCCCGAAGGGCAGGGCGGCGATCAGATCGCGGAAAATGGTAATGGTGCTGTCGGCGGGTATGGCGTGGGGGTTCGTCATGATTGAATCTTCCATTTGCTAGATATTTATGTCATCACGCCTTCAGGTTCCAAACTAAAGGTGTGACCCAGACAGGGTTGGAACTCCGGATCTAGCGACCGGCCAACCTTGCGGTTGCCCTGCCTGAGCCACGAATAAGAGTGTGCATGTAGCCCCTGAAAAAACAAAGTGTTTTCAGCTCTAGATGTTCGGGGTTCCAAACCCGGCGGCGGATGTTGCCGCAGCGCATTTACTTTATTTGTGCGGCGCAAACGGTGAAAGAGACTGGATGGATTTACAGCGGAGTTGCCGCCGGTTTTGGAACGCGGTTCGCAAAAAATGGGGATTTGGGTACAGGAAAATTAAGTCCCTTTTTACTGTTCCCCATTGTTTGCCAACCATTGCGTCGGTCTTACCCTTTGCTCAGAAAAATATGCTGACGATGGTAAGCCATCTGCGACATGTCCGGCGGGTACTGCTCGGGAAGCCGTATCGGACGGCCTTCGTATTGGGCGAAGTTGAGTTCGCTGATGGGGCTTTTCAGTTTTTTGATGCGGGGCGAGAGCAGCATTTCAAGATGGTCGTTAAAGCTAATCAATCCCTGATCAAAGGCTTTGTCGTGCAGGCTGGACAGGCAGAGTCCGTTGCTGGGGTTCAGACGGTGTTCGGCCGCCGTTTTCCACGGGCGGATATGGCTGGCGACCAGCAGCAACGGCTCTTCCAGCCCGGTGACGCAGCAGCGTTCGCCATAAGCGCCGAGCACGCGCTTGCGGAACAGCTGCTGGCCGATGCGGGTTTTAACCGGCGCGACGCTTTCCCCGCCCCGATAATCCAGGTCGATCTCGTCGGCCCGTGACGATGGCGTTCCCGCATCGATACGCGTCATGGCCTGTCGGCACTGCTGTTCGAATAGATCGGGATCGCGATCCATCTCCTGCCACAGTTCGCGATCGGCTTTCGCCACGCGGTTTAGACCGGTGCGGCCGGATCCGGTAATAAATGGATCCAGACTGGCGATATTAACCAGCTTCATCGCCAGCGCGGAAGGCGTGCGGTTGATCAACGCCGCATAGCGAATAATGTCAGGATTGCGCGAGTGCAGCTTGCCGAACGGCATTTGACTATAAAGCGTGAAGGCGATCAGCAATTGATCCCGCGTCCAGAGGTTGGTGGCGGCCATGCGTATTTCCGTCAGAAAGGTGGCGTATCCGATTAGCGATATCGATAACTATGCCAGGTAACACGTTAAAATGCATGTCGCCTTGCGGCTGGATCATCCTCTCCATCTGCGCTAACGTTGCGGCAGCCCTATGCCACCAAGCCGAGATACCATGTTTAATCACCGCGTTTCCCTGTTTCGTCCTCTGTGCCTCGTCGCGTTATTCGCGCTGGCGGGCTGCGCCGACAAAACCGCTCAGACGCCGGAGCCGCGACCGGCGGATGTCCGGGCGCAATTGCTGAAGCTGTTGCCGGAAAATGTCGGCGATCGTCAGGGGTGGGCCACCGATATCGCCGCCGCATTTGCCGCGCAGAGCCTCGATCCCAGTAATGAAAATCTCTGTTCGGTACTGGCGGTCACCGAGCAGGAGTCGACGTTTAAGGCCGATCCGCAGGTGGCGGGGTTGTCGAAAATCGCCTGGCGGGAGATTGACCGTCGCGCCGAGAAATTACACGTTCCGGCGTTTCTGGTGCGCACCGCGCTGCTGATCAAATCCCCCAACGGCAAGAGTTACAGCGAGCGACTGGATAAGGTTCGCAGCGAAAAAGAGCTGAGCGCCATTTTTGATGATTTCATCAATATGGTGCCGATGGGGCAAAAACTGTTCGGCCGTTTGAACCCGGTGCATACCGGCGGGCCGATGCAGGTGAGTATCGCCTTTGCCGAAGCCAACGCGAAGGCTTACCCGTATCCGCTGGACGGCACCGTGCGTCGTGAAGTGTTCAGCCGTCGCGGCGGGATGTATTTCGGTATTATGCATCTGCTGGGATATCCGGCTAATTATTCGCAGTCGCTCTATCGGTTTGCGGACTTTAATGCCGGCTGGTACGCCAGCCGTAATGCGGCGTTTCAGCAGGCGGTGAGCCGTTTGAGCGGTATTTCGCTGGCGTTGGACGGCGATTTAATCCATCACGGATCGGATAAAGCGGGCGCGACCGAACTGGCGGTACGTTCGCTCGGCAAAAAACTGGACATGAGCGATAGCGCGATCCGTCGGGCGCTGGAGAAAGGGGACGCGCTGGAATTTGAAAAAACCAGCTTGTATGAACGCGTCTATGCGCTGGCGGATCGTGCCGCCGGAGGCAAAGCGCCGCGTGAAATCCTGCCCGGCATCCAGTTGGAAAGCCCTAAAATCACCCGCAAACTGACGACGGCCTGGTTTGCCAAGCGGGTGGATGAGCGTCGCCGGCGCTGCCTGACCAGAGCGCGATAAATCAGAACCTGCGCCTTTTTTCACGGATTAATGCGGCACCTGCAATCCATTATGCAGGCCGCGCGTAAAGACGACTTGCCATAACTGAATATTCCTGGCGCGGAATGCGCCGGCGCAGGCATTAAGATAATAAACGAACATTCTTTTGAAGCGGTCGGAATAATTATCTTTTATCTGGGGCCACGCCGCGAGAAAACGCGCATGCCAGGCCATCAATGTTTTATCGTAATCGGGGCCGAAGTTATGCCAATCCTCCATAACGAAATGATCTTCACTGGCGCCGGCAATCTGTTTTACTGAGGGAAGACATCCGTTGGGAAAAATATATTTATTAATCCACGGGTCGACATTATGCGCCGTTTTATTAGAGCCGATGGTGTGGAGCAGGAAAATGCCGTCCTGCTTCAGACAACGGTCAACCACGTTAAAATACGCGTCGTAATTTTTCGGGCCGACGTGCTCAAACATACCGACGGATACGATACGGTCATACTGTTGCTGAAGGTCGCGGTAATCCTGTAGCAAAATATGAATATCCAGATCTTTGTAGCGTTCTTCCGTAAAGGCTTTCTGCTCGGCGGAAATGGTTACGCCATGCACGGTTACGCCATAGTGCCGCGCCGCGTAGGCCGACAGTCCGCCCCAGCCGCAGCCGATATCCAGCAGCATCATGCCCGGCTTGAGTTGCAGCTTCTTACAGATCATATCGAGTTTATCGCGCTGGGCGGCATGCAGATTATCGGCCTGCTTCCAATAGCCGCAGGAGTACTGCATGTAGGGATCAAGCATGCGGCAGAACAGGTCGTTGCCTAAATCATAGTGCTCTTTTCCCACAATCCAGGCGCGTTTTTTAGACTGGAGATTGCTGAGGCGAGCGACGGCGATGCGCAGGATATCGTTAATTCGGGAAGGCATTTTTTCATCGAGATGGGCGCGGAGTATACGGTCAAAGAACATATCCAGCCGGGCGCAATCCCACCAGCCGTCCATATAGCTTTCCCCCAGCCCAATCGACCCTTGTTGTAATACCCGTTTGAAAAACTGCGGATTTTTAACCTGAATGTCCCAGGGTTCGGCGCCATCAATGGTGATGCCGGCCTGACTGAGCATATCTTCTGCAATACGCTGCCATTCGCTTTTATCACTACAGCCATCGGCCGCACATATATTACTCATAATATCTTCCAATCCCTGTTCTTTCGTGGAGCCTCAAGTAACGGTGATTTATTATCAGGCAAATCAAACCGACCGCTGTTATCATAAAAGGACAATTTCTGTTGATTACCGGCCACTCTATGTCACGCATGTCCCGATTAACCCTCAATGAGGACGCGGTGAGTCAGCTTGTCGCGGTACCTGAACGGCAGGCATTGCCGCGCTCCGTTTATTTCCGCACCTGCCGGCTGGAAAAGGGCGTGCTGGTCAGACAGCATCAGCACCCGTTTATCGAGTTTCTGTACGCGTACGAAGGCGGCATGTGGGTGGAGATTGAAGGGAAAACGCTGATTGTGCCGACGTTCTACGGCATATGGATCCCGGCGAATGTGCCGCACCGTATTCTGACCACCAGCGATGTATTGTTGGAGAGCCTGTACATCGAACAGGATTGCGTGGCAATCCATCCCAGCAGTTGCCGAGTGGTGCTAATCAGCAGCTTTATCAGGGAGTTCATCCATTATGCGACGGAACATGTACCCGAGCAGTATGACAGCAGCGGGGATGACGGCATGCTGGTGAATGTCCTGATCGCGCAGATTCAGAAATTGCCGGACGCGGGTTTTTCCGTGCCGTGGCCGACTTCGCCGACCTTGATGCGAGTATGCCGGGAATTTCAGGAAACGCCGGATGAGGACCACAGCATTGATAATTGGGCGGCCAAAACCGGCATGTCGGTACGCACCTTTTCGCGTCGCTTCAAAAAAGAGACGGGGCTGGCCTTCAGCGAGTGGAAAAAACGTATGCGCCTGCTGGAGTCCGTTATCATGCTGAAAAATAACCGCAGCGTAACCCAGGTGGCGCTGGATCTTGGCTACGCCGGCACCTCGTCTTTCTCTAATGCGTTCAGGAAAATGTTCGGCGTGCCGCCGACCCGTTATTAGGTAACCCGCCTTGCCGATGACCTGATACCCGGGTTGCGCCACGCGGATATCGCTGTTCCTTCCCTGGCCGCCTTGCCGCAACCCGAATGACTCAGGCTATATCCCTTCAGACCGCTCAATGCATTGCTATCAGCAACGGGAAGAGAAAAGGGGTCACCAGCGAGGTAATAATCCCGCATATGACCAGCGCAAGAGAACTGAACGCCCCTTCTTCGTAATCCAATTCGGCGCAGCGCGCGGTTCCCAATGCGTGAGAGGCGGAACCCATCGCCAGGCCGCGAGATGCCTTGGTGTGGATGTGCATCGCATTCAGAATGATATGCCCGAAGACCGCCCCCAGGATGCCGACGAAGATCACGCAAACGGCGCTGATGGCGGGAATACCGCCGATACTCCCGCCGACGGCCATGGCGATCGGCGTGGTGACGGATTTCGGCATAATGGACGCCGCGATAGCGGGCGTCGCGCCCAACTGCAACGCGATCAACGTACCGGAGATCATCGCCACCACGCTGCCGAGGAAACAGATGCTGATAATGGATTTCCAGCGCATCCTGATCTGATGCAACTGCTCATACAGCGGGTAGGCCAGCGCCACCACGGCGGGCTGCAACAGGCTGTTGAGTATCTCGCTCCCCTGAAAATAACGCGGGTAAGGCATATGCGTCAGGCTCAATAAAACAATCAGTATGACCATCGAAATCAGTAATGGATTGAATAACGGATTATTCAGCCGCATCGCCACCCAACGCACCAGAAAAAAGACGAGCAGCGTTGCCGGCAGCGACCACCAGATATCATTAAGCATGCTTGATTCCCTTCTTTTCTTGCGCGTCATTAAGCGATGTTTTCTCTCTGTGCAGCGCGTGTGAACACCAACTGACCGTTATGAGCACGATAAGCGTGCTGGCGGCGCACGAAATGACCACCGGCGCGAACTGCGCCCGCAATAAATCAAAGTACTGCATGACGCCTACGCCGATGGGCACAAACAGCAAAGCCATATAGCGGATCAATAAATGACACCCTGGTTTTACCCATCCTGGGGGAATGATTTGTAAAGACAAAAGCGCGAACAGGATTAGCATGCCGATAATGCTGCCCGGCAGGGTTATCGGCAGCAGTACCGCAATACCCATCCCGAGATATAAGCAAGCATAAATCAGCAAAAAGGCCCGCGCCTGATGCCAGATACCGGTGATAAAAGGATGCATGACGTTTTTCTGCCAAAAGATAATGTGTTTTGAGGCGAACTGTCGGCAATCCCAGGAATAACTCCCGGCGATCTCCCTGCAACCGCCTCGGATAGGTTTTCAGATCGGTGCAATCGGTTTTGCATCACGCCGCGCGAACATCTCTGTCCTTGAACCAGAACTCATTATCAACCAATTGATATGGCTCTTTTTATTAAATGGAGACATTTTTTGTTTATTTGAGGACAAGTTGATTGCTGGGGGAGGGAATGCGTTTCTTGTGTGAGGCGGTTAAAGGCGCTGCGCTATTGCTACATCGTGAGCAGAGGCGTTGTTTTCTGCCCACGTTGGGTCAACAGATAGTCCACCCCACCCAACATGGCGTTTCCTGATGATTCTCGCACCTGAAAGGAAACTGACATGCTGAGCAGAGATGAACCAGTAAGCCGTCATACCTGAGTTTTCAGCGTACGAACGTACGCTGCGTGAAGTTTGGGGCGGCAGACATCGACAAATTCTCGCGAAAGCGGCCTTATTTCGACAATCTATTGAGCCAGATTCGGCAACTGTTCCCTGGCGTAGCGGAACGAGCGGAAAATGCTGTTCATGGTGCTCCCGCCGTAATAGCGGAATAAAGACTCCGGTATCGATTTGTCGCGGTTGTTGAACAGGAACTCGGAAAAATAGGGATTGACGTATTCCCATACCACTTCCCTGGCGGGCGTTACCTCGAAAATCCGACCGTTCAGGCCTTCGGTGATCAAGGTATTGCCATTGGGCAGGCGCTGAGCGCCAGAAATAAAGGCACTGTAAAAGTTATAGGCTGGCGTATCCTGATATTCCCAGACGATGTCTTTAGTCTTTCGGTCAACCTCGATGACGCGGGAATAGGTATGGGAATCATGCAAGCGTTGTGTGCCATTGTCGAAAATCAGGAAATTGCCGTTTTCCAGCTCCACCGGGGCATGCTGTTGCGAAACCACATCGTGGCCCAAGTCCCAGATGATCTTCCCGGATTGTCGGTCAACCACCACGACATGGCTTATGCCCCGAAAACTCAGCAGCAGGTTGCCGTCACGCAGTTCGAATAGGCTGTTAGCATGCGGCCAATGATGCGGATCCTCCGAGGCATGTACTGGGAAATCCTTTAATTGGTCGAAATGCTGCCAGGCGTGCCACTCCCACACCACTTCGCCATTGGCGTCGAGTTCGACGATCTTGTCGTTCCAGACATTATCCTGGGCGATTTGTCCCTTGATCTTGCTTGCCACCTCGGCCGGCGTTTGCTCGATGCTTAACAGATAGGTGTTCCCGTTGTGCGCCCGGCGGGAATCGTGATGATGGTCCGGATTGTGATATTCCCAAACTATGTTGCCGTCCCAGTCGACTTCCAGGATGACGCCGGCTTTGTACAAGGGCCAATGGTCGAAGCGGACATCGCCCGGTTCGATCGGCGTCCAGCCATTGAAATAGAGATTGCCGTTGGGAAGAAGCTCGGCGTAATAGGGCGAGTAGGGCAGTTTCCACTGGTGGACAACCTGGCCATTTAGGTCGATCAAATAGACGATGCCGTCGCCGGATAAGGTGGTAAACAAGGTGTAGCCGGGATAGGCTTTGTCGGCGTTTAGCGCAGTCAAGCCGGTGCCGCGGCGGATTTGAGTTTGCTGCTCTGGAATGGCTGGTAGGCTCATTTAGTGTGGCTCCTGATCTAAAAAATTTAAGCGAATGGATGACTTTGTTGCCATGGCGTCCATCGGTACGCTGGAAAAGTCAGTGAATAAATGCGCGTTTCCTTAGCACGGCGCGCCGGGTAACAAGGTGATTCGACTTCGATTAGATATTGGCCATATTCGCTTCTCTCTATTGGTTTTTGGGGCAGCTTCAATTGATGGTGTTGAAGCCATTTTTAGCGTCCGTACTTTTCAGTAGGCGATGGAACGACGCCTTTTCAGATGCATCTCATCGACGGCCTTCCCAATGAACTACGCGCCGGCCGACATAAACCAGGATGCGATCGGATATAAACCCGACCATGCCGATCACGATAATTCCGCAAAAAACATAAGCGGTACGGAAGAAATTTGCCGCATCGAGCACGATGAACCCGAGACCACGGTCTGCTCCCAGTAATTCCGAGGCAACGAGAATCGACAATGCTGTACCCAGCGCGACGCGCAATCCGGTCATGATTTGCGGAAGCGCCGATGGAAACACCACGAATCGAAAAATTTGATAGCGGCTGGCTCCGCAGGTTTGCGCGGCTCGGATCGCGTCAGCCTGACAGCTTCTTGTCCCTGCCTGAGCGCTCACCATCATGACCAGGAATACGGAAACGAAAATCAGCAGTACTTTCGACAATTCACCGATACCGAACCACAGAATGAACAGGGGAATGAGACCGAGCGGTGGGATCGGCCGCAGCATCTCGCCCGGAACCAGAAAGATCGCATCGACGTTGCCGATCCGTCCGCGCAGCATACCGATGGCAATGCCTGATACCGACCCGAGCAGGAATGCTATTCCCACCCTGCTTAGGCTTGCCAGCACATGATCGAAAAGGCTCACGCCGGAATAGCCATTGATCAACATGTCGGAGAAGCTGGTTGCAACTTCAGCGGGGGTAGGCAATAGGATCGGGCGCACCCAGCCAAATTTCGAAACGACCAGCCACAAAATGAAAATCAACAACGGCGAAGCAATCGCGAGCATCCAGTATTGTGGTCTCGATTTGATATTTTCCAGGGATTTCAACATATTCTCCTTGCCGGCTTCACGACGCCTCTGCCCGCATGGCGCGATATATCTTTTCACGGACCGACAAAAATTCCGGGTGCAGCCTGTTTTCCGCGGAACCGCGCGGCTCAGGCAGATCAACCACAAATTCGTCGAATGCGCCCAGTTGTCCTTTGCGCATCAGGAATACCCGATCCGAGATGAAAACGGCCTCATCGATACTGTGCGTGATGAAGATGATCGTGCATTGGGTTTCCGTCTTGATACGCACGATCTCTTCTTGCAGCGTTTCGCGTGTTTGCACGTCGACCGCGGCAAATGGCTCGTCCATCAGCATCACGCTGGGGTTGGCGGCCAATACCCTGGCCAGTCCGCAACGCTGTCGCATGCCGCCGGACAATTGATACGGGAAGTGTTTTTCAAATCCCTGCAAGCCAACCAGCGCTACCATTTTTGTGGCGACCGCTAATTGTTCCTGCTTGCTCTTCCCGCCGCACCGCAGACTAAATGCGATATTGTCCTCAATATTCATCCAGTCAAATAACGCATAGGACTGGAAGACTACGCCCCGATCAGGACCCGGTCCGGTAATTTCGTGGTCGTTCACCTGCGCCAGACCGCTGCCAGGCCGCAGGAAACCCGCGATGATATTGAGCAGCGTCGTCTTCCCGCATCCCGATGGCCCCAGTATGGTGATAATCTCTCCGCGCTTGACTGAAAAGCTTAAGTTTTTCAATACGTCGCGGCCGTCATATGCAAACCCGACCTGTTCGAGCCGTAAAATCGGCCCGGCAGTTTGCACAACATCTTCCGGATATGGCTTAAGCGACTGTGGAAAGCTTGCTTGGGAAACAGACATGCCCATATGTGACCTCTTCGCCTTGGATCTTCAATTGCAATGCGGATGCATAGCGATTGCACTAACCTGCGACACAGGGAAACACAGTTGAACGCAACGGACGCGCTGATCGGAGGCCATCTTTACTGGCTTTTTTCCGATGCAATGACTTTCTGTATAGGCCCGGTGTTGAATAGCGACGCCCAGTCTTTCGGCGTTTCCTTGATACGTTGTTCCGAGACGAGGAAGGCGCCGATACTCTGCAAGTGCTTCATTAATCTCGAATCAAGTTCTTTACCAGGCGCGCCCATAAAGTCAGCCGTTAACACTTTTTCGAAACTGGGATTTTCCACCGACTGGCGTTCAATGAGCGCGTCAAATTCCTCGGGTGTTTGGCCAATTCTCTTGGCCTCGTATTGGCGCACTGCCTTGGGGTTAACGACATAATCATGTTGTGCTTGCCGCCATGCGCGCAGAAAGGCTTGCAATACTTCAGCATTATTACGGCTTAAATCCTGTTGCCCGACCCAGACGCCGCCAGTAATCATGCCTAGCGAGCGTGTCGTGGCTATCGGAAGCGCGCCTGCCTTTTCTATGATTCCGACATTCGGTTCCCAGGTGACAGCGGCATCGATCTGACCGGCTATATATGCCGGAGGCATATTCGCTGGGGTTAGATTTACAATTGTTACGTCAGACTGTTTCAGACCTGCCTGGGCAAGGACTTTCAACAAATGATAATGGCTTGAAGATCCGACTGATATGCCAACCTTCTTGCCTTTAAGGTCGCCGATATTTTTAATTCCAGCCTTTGGATTTCCCACCACACGTATATTGGTGTAGTCGATCCGTTCCATCATTAAAATTTCGATCGGCATGCCATTCGAATATCCGGTGATGCTTGGGAATTCACCCATCCACGCTAAATCAATCTCCTTGGATGCCAGTGCAGGAAGCATTGCCGGGCCGGCGGGGAATGGAATCAATTTAACGTCGATTTGCTGCTTTTCAAATAGGCCGGCGTTTATCGCATAGGTTAGCAACACATTCACTTCGCCAGTTTGATAGCCGACGCGTAACTGTTTATTCTGGGCGAATGCGGGTGTCGTAAAGAGTGAAAACAAGGTCAAAAAAATGAGAAGAATGCGCATCAAGGTATTCTTTTTAATAGGGGTAATAAATAGCACGGTCGGTTGAATTACCGCATGCCGCAAGTTCGCTTTCACACTCATGAAAAATTCGATGAGCAAGTCGTTTACTGCGAGATGGTCATGGCTTCCACGGGATTTCATGATGTTTTTCCTGAGTAAAGTTGTTATAACAGGATGTGATCAAATGAACACGCATCGGTCCGCTCCGAGGGGCTATAGAGAGTCTATAGATATAGCCAAAGTGCTGGCATCCAGTGCGAGCACGTCCGCATCCAGCGAATTATCTGCGGGTTGATAACTTGTCATGGGATCTTTATAAACGTATAATTTGTACTAAACATGTAATAACATGTTGTGGACTTTACTCGCCGTGACCTGAAAGACTAAATAATTATTTCGTCTTTACTTATTTGTCGGGCAAATAAAACTGGCGATATTCTTCTTTCAATTTCCTGGGTGATAACGACATGCTTTCAAATGACAAAGATGCAACCAGTCCTTTGCACTTACGCGTGCGCGAAGCGCTGACTGCTCGCATCTCAGATGGCCGCTATCAAGCCGGCGAGCGATTGCCTTCAGAACACATGCTGTGCAAGATGTTCGATGTAAGCCGCATTACCGTGCGCAAGGCGCTGGCCGACTTGGATCGCGTAGGCGCCATTGAGCGGATTCATGGGAAGGGGACTTTTGTGGCTCGTCCCAAAGCATTCCAGGTCGTTACGCCACTCCAGGGATTTTCTGAGGCAATGACGCCACTAGGCCATGAAGTCCGCAACCAGCTCCGTGGGTTTCGCTATTTCTCAGCCACACCTGATCTGGCTAACCGGCTTCGACTGGAATCAGACGCACAGGTAGCCGAGGTAAGTCGTATTCGTTTTCTTGATGATCAGCCGATCTCATTTGAGGTCACTTATGTCGCGGCTGCTTTGGGGCGTCAACTCGCCAGCGCTGACTTAGTCACGCGCGATCTGTTTGATATCTTCGAAACCGACCTGGGGCGTGCGCCAGGACACGCACAGATTGCCATTGATGCGTCAATTGCAGACGCTAATCTAGCCGACATACTTGTCGTGCCTGTAGGCGCGCCATTGCTTAATGTCGAACGGCATGTATTCGATAAGAAGGGCGAGCCGCTGGCCTTAGAACGGTTATTGTTGCGATCGGATAGGTTTCAATATCGGCTGCGCATCGACCGGCTAAGCAATGCTGTGGCATAACAAGTCGTCCAGCCGAACGCCGAGCGGTTATTTTGTGGCTTGCCGCCTTGAACCCTGGCTTGATTCACGGCGTCCAGCCGAATTTTTTGATCCTAATATCGCGACACTTTTGCCGGACCATGTTTCTACTGCGAAACGGGCTGGCAGCTACCGTTAATGGCCTTCTGGTATAGCTATCGAGGCGCTGAAGCAGTTCGGGAGTTATATAGCGGGAAAAATGAATGGCTATCTGATTTAACCCAAAAGTCCCCCGAGGCGACTTTTTTTCCGCGAAGGTGAGGGCCGGACTCGAATATTTATTAATGCTTGATGATTTAAAATAATAAATTGCTTTATTGACAGCCATATTGACTCCAATGTGAGTTATACAATGCCGTTTGGACACTCTTTACGGAAAATCTGAGGGGCGTTGTCGCCTAAATAAGCAGCCGAGGGTTTGTCATTTCTACTAAGTATTTTTTAAATGCTGAATACCTGTCGCTTTAAATATAGTACTCCTCAATATCTGTAGTTATCATTACACCGATGTACTATGGCATTGTGATTTCAGGCCATGTATTATCGTCTTATTATTCGATTACATTATGGATGTTTCTGTTATGCTCACATCTGACGCACGTTATCAGCTTTTAGCCATGTATAGCGCCCAACATCTACGCGCTGTCGCTAACAGAGTCATTGCTCGTGCTGAACTACCCCCGCTGAATTTTTCCGCACTGCTCTGGCGGAGAATGTGGGTATCGCCAATCCCGCCTGTTTTACAGTCAGGGGCGGCCAATGAATTTTTACAAGCAAATGGATGTCCCTATCCACGACCTTATGGCCTTGAGTCTTGGATCACCCCCGGCAATAAAAGCATTCTTGACACCCACTCTTCCGATAAACTTATATATCTAGCCAATTTTATTGAAAAGGACTGGCATCTTGGTCGGCAAATGCCGATATGGAGAAAACATCCTACGAACAGGCTCAATGGCTATGCATATAATATTATTCAGATTCTCATGCATGATAAAATTTCGGACGATTATCCAGCAGAATACTATGTTACATTCCAATACGACCTATTAAGTAAAACATTAAAAAGCAAAAGGCTTAATAATTGGATTGATACATACCAAAAAAATTCAAAAGACCCATTTGTTGTTGCCTCAATGGAATTGACACGTATATCGAATATGAGGTCAATATTTTTATGGCGAATTACACTTGAGACAGTACAGGGGCTATATACTTGCTTTGCCGTGGAGGCAACGCCGAGAGATTCATATTTAAGTTATGCTCATCCTGTTAGACAAAAGCGGGCTCATTCGTTTATAGGTTATATTTGAAGTTTTAGTCTGTTGCGTGTTAAAAGGAAAGCGAAATTACATTGTAGTGGTCAACAAAAACTGGCCACCGCGTTAGAGTTTTTCCAGTATCGGTTTTCCGATTCGTTTGGTGGTAACCCACCATTATATTCGTGCGGTCTTAGTGCACTGTAATATCCAACGATATAGTCCGTTATGGCGTGAGCTGCATCGCTGAAGCTTACGTAACCCGTCACCGGCACCCATTCGTTCTTCAGACTCCTGAAGAAGCGCTCCATTGGGCTGTTATCCCAGCAGTTTCCGCGCCGGCTCATACTCTGTCTGATCCTGTATCGCCACAGTAACTGCCGGAACTGCCTACTTGTATAATGACTACCCTAGTCGCTGTGGAACATCACCCCGACGGACTTACCGCGAGCTTCCCATGCCATTTCCAGCGCTTTCATGGTGAGTCTGCTGTCCGGCGAGAACGACATTGCCCAACCCACTGGTTTTCTTGCGAACAGGTCGAGAACAACGGCGAGGT